>JAICRA010000354.1 GCA_025937615.1 Thermomicrobiales bacterium
CAACCGTAGCTCGTTCAGAGGCAGGTTGGCCCGCCTCGGCGGCGCTTCGCTCCGCCTGCAGCATGAGCGGAGGTTGGTGGACCTGACCGGTGCCAGTTGGAACCACATTCGTGAATGGCTCAGTCAGCTTGGAGCGCTTATCGCGATCGGCCCACCTTCTGTTTCACCTCTTCGAACCAGTTCAACACCACGTTGAGGTGCGTTACCGGACCTGCCTGCTCGGCGGGCTCGAGCAGCAGAAATCGTCGTCCGTCGGGCGCCACGTCGAAGGATACGCCCCCGACGTCGACGTACGGTCCTTCAAACAGGCTCCGCGGCGTTTCCGCCTTGAATTCTGGCTTGAGGCTCACAGCGACCGCCATCCACTTGTTCCCGTTCCGATAGAAAAGCTCGTTGCCGTCCCGCGACCAGATGAATTCCCCGCCGCCCTGCGTGGAGACCTGCCACTTCCCCCCGGGGCCCGGATACGGGCGCACGTAGACCTCGTACTGGCCGGATTCATCCGAGATGTAGCCAATCCAGCGTCCGTCAGGAGAGAACTTGGCTCCGACTTCCGTGGAGCGTGTCCGCAAGAACGGATGTGCGGCCTGCTTCGCGTTCAACGGCCGAACCCCCAGATCCAGACCGGTGTCGGGAGAACGCCGGTTGAATGTCAGCAGTTGGCCATCCGGCGAGAAGGAGACAACGCCTCCGCGATGATCGTCCTCGAACAGCCGCTCAGGCTCGGCGCTGCCGTCGGCGGGTACCCAGAACGGCGTGCGCACTCCTCCAGTATTTTTTGCAAACACCACCCGTTTGCCGTCCGGTGTCCAGATCGGTCCGACGTTATTCCCGCCCGACGTCAGTCGGGTCAGCGCCCCGCGCTGCAGATCCTGGACCCACACGTCGTCGTTGGGGTCGCCGATCACGATGGCGAGGCGCATTCCGTCGGGAGACAGGCTGAATGACCTGTACGAACGCGGTGGCATTCCAACGGGTTGGACCTTCCCCTGACGATCCACCCAAACCGGCGTGGTCGCGTCGTTGGCGGCGCCGCCCGGCACGTAGATCAATGTGCCGTCGCTCGAAAAGACGGCCTGCGCTACTGCGAGCTGACCCTCCATCCGCACGTCTTCGAGGATCACCGCTACCGGCCCACTCACGGCCAGCCGCTCGACATCGAACGGCGCAGCCAGCAGCGCTCCGGCCCGCACAAAAACCAGATGACCGCTCGGCGCATAGCGGCCATCACCAGCGTTTTCGATCAGCATGCGGTACTCGCCGGTGTCCAGCGAAAGCACACCGACGTCAGCCAGATGTGAAACGATCGCCGCCTTCCCGCCGGGCAGCATGTGCGGCCGCGTCCAGGAACCGCGATCATCTTTGACAGCGACAAGCCTGGGCACGCCGCCGGTCTCTCGAATCGTTGTTGGACGACGCCCTTCGTCGGCGGCAAACAGGATTGTTCCGTCCGTTCCCCAGCTTCCCCCGTACGGATTAGGAGCGGCGGAGAGATCAATCGGGGCGCCGCCTGAAACAGCCACTTTCTTGAGCTTGTTGTTGGCGAAAAAGCCAATCCACCGACCGTCAGGGGAAAAGAAGGGGCCGAACGCGCCTTCCGTCTGCTGGATCGGCGCGGGTTCCTGCTGGTCCAGTGCGTGTAGGTAAAGTTGTCGACCGTCCTGGCCTTCCATCACATATGCGACGAGTGTTCCGTCAGGAGAGATCGCAAGTGACGCTTGTCCGTCTCCCAGGGGCATCGACGCCGCGCGCGCAAGCGGCTGTGCCCTGGGCAGCCCGATCAGTAATCGCCTCACCGTCTGAGTCGCAGCGGGAATTGGGCTTGGCGGACGGAGCGAA
>JAICRA010000047.1 GCA_025937615.1 Thermomicrobiales bacterium
ATCTTGCCATCCTGCGCCTTGGTGACCCAGGCGACGTCCTCCAGCTCGATCAGGAACTCCTTCTGCATCCGCTGGAGCGCGGCCGCGGCCTCGGCCGCCGTGTTCTGATCGGGATATGCGATGACCGCAAGGGTGCTCATGGCATGCGACTCCTTTTCCGACACTTCGCTGACTACCGGGCGATCAGAACTGCACCAGTTTGGAAGTCAGGGCGAGATCCGCACCGCGAGGGCGGACCGGCTTGACCGGACCACGTGCGACGTCGGCAGCATGGTTCCGGTGCAGGACTACCGTCATCGGTCGAAAGGCGTATTCGGCAAGAGACCAGGTGAGCTCGACGCTCAGTGACCACAATAAGCTCGATACGGACGCATCGAATCGCGTGGCGTCCACTGCGTTATTCGTTGCCCCTCTGCCGACCGCCGTCGTACGCCACCACACGATGCGCGCCTTCTCAGCGAAGTGCGTCCCGCAACGTTTGCTCGGCTTCGCTGGAGAGATTCGTGTGGTAGACCGTGCCCTTGAACGGCTGCAGCGCCGCGACCACGGCCGCTCGGTCACCACCGGTCGATGTGACGAAGAGGGCCGAGCTGCCTGGTTGCAGCGAATTGCTCACGTCTTGCACGAACTTCTTGTCGACCCCGGTATCCAACGTTTTGCCGACCGCCGCTCCGCCGACCGCGCCGAGGACCAGACCACCAATTGGGAACAGGATCCCTCCGATGATCAGACCGAGCATGCCGCCGATCGCGGCGCCTCCTTTCACCGCACCACTGACTTGGTTATCGACGTGAATCTTGCCGTCCTCGCCGCGCCGGATCACGGCCGAGTCCTCGATGTTCAGGCGACCGGCCTTCTCGAGGTTTCGCAGCGCATTGGCTGCCTCGCGAGCCTCGTTCTCGTCATCGAATGTGAACACCACCAACGCGAAACCTTGGCCTTCCATGGAATACCCTCCTGGCGCGATCTCACCCTCGTGGCTGCCCGATACCAGGACGCTCGATGCAGTCGAGAAGGAGCGGTTCACGCGCGAAATCCAGAAATCCGATCACTCATCCTGTTTTGACTGGCGCTCGGCTTCCTCCGCGGTCACATTGAGCCGGATCCGTTGATGACTCAGGCCTGCGATCATTGCTCGCGAGATGCGCACGTCGTGGTGCCGCAATCGACCTGCCCGTACGAGGACGCCTGTGATCTGGCGGTCCTCGACGAAGATCTCGTCGACCTGACCGACCTTTTTCCCGTCGGACCCGAACACGTCGGTGCCCTCGCTGATCATGACGTGGTCGCCGCTGAGGTTGGAAACATTCTGTGTGGAGACGCTGCCCAAGGGCGCCTGCATATAGAACGATTCGGCACCGGTGTTCGGAAGTTGGCCGCCACTCGGTCCGCGCAGGACCCAGTGATTGCCGGTGTCATAGAGTGGTCCCGAAGACCTCAGGAGTTGCTCGTGGATCACGGTCGGTAGCTCGGTGACGCTCGCTTTGTCGATAGCGAGCACCAGGCCCGAGCGATCGGTTGCCGTGACGAAGTCGGCCGCCACGATGTGTTCGTCTGATAGGACGCCCTTACCCAGAATGAAGCCATTGACTCGATATGTCTCCGGCTGAACAATCAATTGTTTGATGACGCCAAGCTTCTTCCCGTCGCGACTTTTCACGGGAGCGCCGACGTTGACCTCGTGTTGTGCCATGGGCGATCTCCGCCGCGAGGGGCGTGTTGCCCCGTCTGTCGCGTGGCCCGGCTGCGTGGCCAGCTATTTCCTCGACTTAATGAGCTCGTCACGCCGTTTGCCCAGCCTCACGCCGTTGTCGTCAACCGAGTCAATCTCGTCCGCAGTCGCGTAGAAGTGGTGATCCGGGCGGAAACGGCGCTTGTCTTCAACCTTGATGTATCCGATCAAAAGGAAGCGACTCACCATCTCCGGTGGCACGGCCGGCTCCGGGTGCGCTCCGAAGTCCAGCGCGACACCCTCTCCAGTCAAGGCTCCGAGATCTGCGGGTTCGATTGCGCAGGACTCACCGATTTGGACGTAGGCCACGCTCCCAATCTGCTCTCCGGCCTCGTCTTCGACCCGCATCCCTGTCCGGACTTGCGCCATTCGGTCTCGGACCGCTCGAGCATACGCGGCGTTCGAGGTTGCCCCACCTGACATGGCAAAGCTCCCGATGACGAGTTCGTGGAACACGGGGAGGTCAGTACCCACGGGCTTGCTGCGACCTGACATCCGCAAGGGCCGGCGGCGGAGCCGGGTATCGGCCCCACCGCCCGCACCTACAGCGACGAATGCGGCGCCAACGGCATTACGGGGTTGGCGTCCCGGACCGCTCTTCGGTCGTATCTGTCAGCTGCCGCACCTCCAGCGGGTGATCCGTGTCGTTCGGCTCACCCATGACGACGAGCACGTTACTCGTGTTCCCGTCCAGCGCTATGCCTGGAGCGGTAACCGCGACATCACCCGAGTCAGCAAGGGCCACTTCGACGTCGTAGGTCCCGGCCGGCACGGTCGCCGCCTCTGACGTGCGGCCGTAGCCGAGCTGGGTCGCCCATGCCGATTCCTCACTGGTGGCCTTCACGTTCACCGCCGGAAGGGCGACAGAAGCCTGCAGGACGACGACCCGGGCGCCACCATCTGGAACCGGATTGCGGTCGAAGGTGCCGGCCAGAACCAGGGCGTCGGAGATCACCAGATAGTAGTCGTTGCCGGCGGGAGCCGGGTAGACCGCGTCAAAAATGGCGTAATTGAATCCAGCCCGATCCATCGTGATCGTGACTCGGGCGGCGCCTGGCTGGAAGTCAGTCCACTCGCTCATCTGACCGTAAGTGAACTCGTCGGTAATCTCATCGTAGTTGATGTGGACCTCGACCTTGCCCAACGAGGGCGCCGCGTGCAGGATGATCACCCGCGTCTGGATCGCGAGGTCGTCCTGCGCTGCCGCGGACTGCTGAGCAACCGGCGCCAGCAGTGTCGCAACCATTGTGACAGCCATAAGCGCGCCGATCGCGGCACGCCGCGTTCCGGAACTCCACATCCTGTTTCGCATACTGACTACTCCTCCTAAAAGCGGCTAGCCCGCACCGGCGGCGAATGGTCCGAGGTGCGCAATACGGTCTCGTCGCCTTCACGATCTCCACGCGGCGGAACCGGATTGGCGCATTGCCCTTGGACCCTGACATGAACCTAATCGACTCGCAGTCGTAGTCTCATGATGCGAATGGAGTATTCCGCATCGTTTCCCCATGTTGGACCAGGTGCGCTCGACAGTAATCGCAGAGCACTTGCTCTCGCCGGGGTGGGCGCGGCCAGCGCCGTGCAAGCCGACTCGCACGAGCAGGCTCTACTCTGCGCGGTATTTCTGAGGGGAATGCGATACAGGCCGAGCATTCGGCAATCGGTATTAACAGGTAGATAACGAGGGTTCACAAGTGTCGGAACGTGATGTATGCTCTTGCTCGCGAAACAATCAGGGGCTGCCATTGCTGTTAGCCAATAGTGGGGTTGTCGCCACCGGCGTGACTCTCGAAATCGGCTATGATGATTGCCATGAACCGCGTACTTTGGTTCTTCGCCGAGCCGCGTGACCCACGCCTTCAGCGCGGGTTCCAGCACGTTGTCGGCGCAGCCGGAACGCGCCTCGAGCTCTACGAGTTCAAGATCGCCTTCTCCCTCCTGGAAGCGTCTCGCGTCTGCGGACGATGACCTGCAGACTCAGCCTACGCCTCTTGTTTAGCAGGCCAGATGACGGACCTGAGATTGGACGTGAGAAATGACCGCGACCGCGGGACAGATCGATCACGAAGTCGATGCGACGCCCGCGACATTACCGCGATCACCGGCGTCGACACGGCTCTACCCGCCGCGCCTGCGTAGCAATCTCGTCGAACGATCAATCCTGCTCGCCAGGCTCAGCGATGATGCGGACCGTCGCCTGACCGTGATTTGCGCACCTGCCGGATACGGCAAGTCGACCCTGGCCGTGCAATGGGTAGCTGATTTGGCTTTGCCAACGGCGTGGGTCCGGCTGGAAGCGGCAGACAGCGATCCACGAAGCTTTTTTTCTCTCGTCCTCGCCGCCCTGGAACTTATGGACCGGGATCTCGTCAGCGACGTTGCGTCACTGCTTTCTAAGCACGCGCCGGATGCTGAGGAAATCGTTCGCCGACTAATCGGGGCTCTTTCCGAAACGACACGTTCGTTCGTGCTGGTTCTCGACGATTACGAAGCAATTGAATCAGAAGAGATCCACCGTGCCATCGATCTACTGCTGCAGCACTTACCGGCCGCGATGCGGCTCGTGCTGATCAGTCGCACGATGCCGCCCCTACGATTCGCCCGTCTCGAGTCCAGCGGCGAGCTGCTGCTAATGACGCACCGCGACCTGCAGTTCACCGCGGAAGAGACCCTCCGATACCTGCATGACTGTCTCGACCTCGACCTGACTCCCAGCGAGGCCGGATTGATTCACCAGCGTACAGAGGGGTGGGTGATCGGACTCCAGCTCGTTGGCTCGGCGTTGCGAGGGCGGACTCGAGATCAAGCCGCGAATTTTATTCAGGAGTTCATTGGCAGCGCCGAACTGGGCGAGCAGTATCTCTGGGAAGAAGTCCTCGAGCGCCAACCCGAGGATGTTCGCTCGTTTCTCCTGCGCACCTCCGTCCTGGATCGGTTGAGCTCCGACTTGTGCGATGCGGTCACCGAGGCAGGCAATGGCGATGAAATGCTGCGCCGGTGCGAACGAGACAACTTATTCATCATTCCGTTGATCGGGCAGGGCACGTGGTATCGCTATCATCACCTCTTCGCGGAGGCACTGCGCGACCGGTTGAGCCGGACCGCCCCGGAAGCTGAAATTGACGGTTTCCACCAGCGGGCCGCGGTCTGGCTGGAGGAGAATGGTTTCTTCGAGGATGCTGTTCGCCATGCCATCGCCGGTCGCAATTGGGATCAAACCGTCAAGCTGCTCGAGGAGGTGTGCGCCGAGCTCTTCGAGCGAGATCACATTGCGGCACTGCGCAGCTGGCTCCAAGGCGTACCAACCCAGGTCCTCGCCACCTCGCCGCGACTGGCGTTCTATCTCGCCTGGGCCCTGGGACGGACGGGGCGCTGGAGCGGAGGAACCGCTGCTCTTCGCATTGCCGAGGAGGCCTGGATAGCGAGTGGGAACCGAGCGGGGCAGGGATTGGTTCTCCTTTGGCATGCGGCCCGCTCGCTCTGGGACTTGAACAGCCGCCGAGCCATCGAGTACGCGCAACGTGCGCTCGAGTACCTGCCATCGGATCGACCGACCGAACGCGTTCTCGCTTTGATGACGCAGGGGATTGGCCTCCTTCACCACGGGGAACCAGTCTCGGCCGAAGCGGTGTTTTCCGACGTGCGGACATTGGTCGACACGTCGGGTCGCGCCTGGCTGCGACCATTCGAGATGACGCATTCCGCTGCCGTCTTGATCCAGCAAGGTCGGCTGCTGGAAGCGTCGATGCTGAGTCGTCAGGTGATCAGGTTGGTTGGCGACCAACCAATGGAGATCTGGTCGCAGACGGCGTTGTACCAGCTCGGATGCATTTACTTGGAGTGGGGGCTACTGGACGACGCGCGGCGCGCGCTCGATCACGCGGATCACCAGGCCGAGATGATGCAAACACTCACCTGGCGCTCCCGGATTCGGATTGCTCTCGCCCGGGTGAGCTGGGCGCAAGGGGAGAAAGAGGCAGCCTTCGACGAGATCGAGCAGGCTGTTGGCTTCGCGAACCAACTGGGCACACTGCAGCTTGTACGAGACGCAAGTGCAATCCAGGCCCGCTTGTGGCTGGCCTCGAACCGGCTCGCGCTCGTTCAGCGCTGGGCGGACAGCTGCGATCTGGACCCGTATGTACCCCCCGAGTACGAGCGTCAGATCGAGCACTTGACATTCGCGCGGCACCTGATCCACCAGGGCCGTCCCGATCTTGCGCTGGCGATTTTGCAGCGCATCGATCAACAGGCGGAAGAGGCTGCACGGCACGGCGATCGCGTCGAGATCTTGCTCCTGATCGCGCTGGCGCATAAGGCGGCCGATAACGCGACTGAGGCGTTCCAGGCGCTGCACGATGCGCTCGATCTGGGCTGCATCGGGGGGTACCTGCGCACATTCGTGGACGAGGCAGAGAGTCTGGCTCCCCTCCTGCGCCACGCGACGGCGCGCATCCGTCATCGAGACTATGTCAAGAGCATCATGGCCGAGATCGCTAAGTCGGCGGTCTCGACCCCACTCAGCCCGCTGGACATGCCGGATGCGCTCAGCGAACGGGAATGTGAGGTCTTGCGGTTGGTGGCGGCGGGGCTATCTAACCGCGACATCGGTCAGCATCTGTTCATCAGCGAGAAGACCGTCAAAACCCACCTGAGCAACATCATGGGCAAACTGGGAGTTGGCAACCGTACCCAGGCTGTAGACCAGGCCCGGAATCTCGGGCTGCTGTGAGATCCGCGGTGAGTCCCTAGGATGGAAAAGGGTTCACCGCCGACCCAATTCACAGGTCACACGCACGCTACTGGAGTTGACCCGGAGGACGGCTCGGGTCGGCTAAAAGCTGATCGTGCCGGACGAGGCGGCGTGATCTGGTCTGCGGCAGCACATGCTTCGCACTCGCGCCGTACTCTCCTAGCGTATGGATTGCAAGGCGGCATCCTGATCGCCGGGTGGCCGTTGATCGGCAACCCGGCTGCGATCCGCCGCGCCCGGCCATGGACGTGGACCGCACCCGCGCGTCAGTCATCCACGTCACCCTTGGTTTTGGCGACGAACCGCGCCCCATCCGACCTCGATCCCCATTCGGCCTACGACCCCGGTTCCCAGATCGCACTCCAGGGTCCTTTCGAGGGGCTGATCCGGCTCCAGCCCGGCACAGCCGACACCGTCGTTCCCGTGCTTGCGGAGTCGTGGATGGCGAACGCCGACATGAGCGTCTGGACCTTTCACCTGCGCCCGGGGGTCACGTTCCAGGATGGAACTCCTCTCGATGCCGAGGCGGCTCGGGCATCGTTTGAGCGCCTACTGACGCTCGGTCTGGCCCCGTCGACATTGCTCTCGCGGTTCATCGACGATCCGGCGCGAATTACCGCACCGGACTCACGTAGGCTGGTCTTTGATCTGGGCAGACCGCAGCCGTTGTTCGAGGCCGCGATCGCCGCGCCTACGGGGACGGTGATCGTCAATGCGGCCGCGTTGCGAGCGCACGAGGTCGACGGCGACTGGGGCCATGGCTGGGCGCAGACCCACTGCGATGGGATCGGGACCGGTCCGTATCGCGTGTCATCCTTCGACATCGAAGAGGGCGTCGCGTTGGAGCGCTACCCGGAGTACTGGCGCGGTTGGACAGGCAAGCATTTCGATGGCGTCACGATCCGGGTTGTCACCGAGCCAGAGACCCGGCTCGCCCTGATCGAGCGCGGCGAGGCTGATATCGTGACGACGCTGCCACTGGCCACCGTTCAGGACCTGGCAGCAAACCGGCAACTGCTCGTCGACCGCCGCTTCACTCTGGCGGTCAACTATGTGGCGATGACGGTCGCCGATCCGCTTCGCTCAGCCGAGGCGCGGCAGGCACTGTGCTGGGCGTTTCCTTATGACGACGTGATCGACGGCGTCTATGCGGGATTCGCCAAGCGGGCGGTCGGCCCGGTGGCGGAACTCTGCCGCGGCTTCAATCCGGAGACGTTTGTCTACTCGACCGATCTCGACCGCGCGCGGGCGCTACTGCAGCGCGCCGGCGTCGCGGAGAACACGACGATCACGTACGCCCTCGCCGCGGGGAACCGGGAGGCCGCCGCGATCCCTGAGCTTTTCGCGACCAACCTCTCGGCAATTGGACTTCAGCTCGATATCCAGGTCATCGACTTCGCCACGTACATCGACCTCTCCTTCGGGGAGCTCCCGGCGGAGGAGCGCCCAAACCTCTTTTCCTTTTTCTGGTCGCCGGACTACAACGACGCCTGGAATCAGCTATGGCCACAAGTCTCATGCGCGGCCTGGCAGGCGGGCAACGTTGGGCAGTACTGCAACGCGGGCGTCGAAGCGTTACTGGAGGAGGCGAGATTCGCCACAGACCAAGGGAGCTATCTCGCGGCATTGGCGGAAATCCAACAAATCGTCACTCGCAATGATCCGGCCGCCATCTACGTCGCTCAGGCCGAGTGGCCGACTGTGCTAGGTCGCGATCTGGCCGGATTCGACTTGAATTTGATCGTTCCCGAGATCATCGATTTTTATTCATTGCACCGCGAATCTGCCACTTGACCCAGGCGGTGAAGGCATCAAAGTGTCACCGCGCCATCGCTTCCACGCATTGCTAACGTTTGGCTCTTTCCGATCCCAGTGGATCCCCAGAGGCGACCCCGCCTGGCGGTGGTTGACGCCCGTCAATGCCCATGGTGCGGCCAGCTCCTGGCTCAGGGTCGTGGACTCCACTCGAGCAGAGTGAGTCCGACTGCCGTGGCGAACCC
>JAICRA010000261.1 GCA_025937615.1 Thermomicrobiales bacterium
GGCGGCCGCTCGCGTCGCAGGCGAGGATTGGCCACCGGCGCCGCAGACAGAAGCGCGCGCGTATAGGGGTGCAAAGGTTGCTCGTACAGCGCAGCGGTCGGCGCGCGCTCCACGATCACCCCGAGGTACATCACTGCCACCTCGTTCGAGATGTGACGGACAACGCCGAGGTCATGACTGATGAAGAGGTAGGAGAGGCCCCGTTCATCTTGCAACCGCTCGAGGAGTTGGAGGATCTGGGCCTGGACAGAGACGTCAAGGGCGCTTACCGGCTCGTCCAGGACCACGAGTTGCGGGTTGACAGCCAGCGCGCGCGCGATGCCAACCCTTTGTCGTTGTCCCCCGGAAAGCTCGTTCGGATACCGCCCCGCGTGACGACTACTCAGCCCCACCGTTTCGAGAAGCTCGCCGACCGCGCGATTGCGGCCGCCCGTCTCCACCATCTTGTGGAAGGCGAGCGCCTCGCCCAGGGTCTGACCGACGGTCATACGCGGATTGAGAGACGAATTCGGATCCTGAAACACGATCTGAAGCAGTTTGCGCCGGAGCCGCATCGCCGACTCGTCACGGGGATCGACGCGCTGGCCGTTGACAATGATGTCTCCCGCGGTCGGTTCTTGCAGAAACAGGACGCAGCGACCCGTTGTCGTCTTGCCACATCCGCTCTCACCAACGAGCGCTAGGGTCCGCCCCCTGGCGACGCTGAAGCTCACACCGTCAACCGCGCGCACCGCCAGGTGCGGTCGCCGGCGCAGCGCGTCGCCAATCGAGCGGCGCACAGGAAAGTGCTTGACCAGATGGCGGACCTCGAGGAGTGGCGACTCTCCATTCTCCGCGGCTCGCGTCATCCGGGCACCGCTGGCGCGTGCGTCGAGGCGAGGAGCTGAAACGCCTTTCTCCCCGCAAAATGGCATGCCGCTGTGTGGCCCGGCGCAACCTCGCGCATGCGGGGAACGTCCTCGAGGCAGATCGTCTCTTGATAGGGGCATCGCGGATGGAAAGGACATCCAGAGGGGGGATGAGCCATGTCAGGTGGAGATCCCAAGATTGGCTGCGGAGCAACGTCGGGCAGGTCCGGCCGCGGGATGGCGTTCATCAGCCCAAGACTGTAGGGGTGTTCAGGATCGTCAAAGAGGGTGTTGATGGGAGCTTGCTCGACGATACGCCCGGCATACATCACCGCAACGCGGTCGCAAATCTCCGCGACAACCCCGAGGTCGTGGGTAATCAGCAGTACGCTCATCCCATACTCGTGTTGAAGGTCGCGGAGAAGCGCCAGGATCTGAGCCTGAATCGTCACGTCAAGTGCGGTTGTTGGCTCGTCGGCGATCAGCAGTTCCGGGCGCGAAGAGAGCGCGATGGCGATCATCACTCGCTGCCTGAGACCCCCCGAAAGCTGATGTGGATAGGCGCTGTAGCGCAGCTCCGGACTCGGGATGCCAACTTCCCGGAAGAGTCGGAGCACTTCGTCGCGCGCCGCGGCCCGGTTGAGACCCTGGTGGCGACGAATTGCCTCGCTGACTTGCTCCCCAGCGGTGAGGAGCGGATTGAGAAAGGTCATGGGGTCCTGGAAGATCATGGAGATGCGGCCGCCGCGCAGGTCTTCCATTTCTCGTTCCGGCAGGGACGTCAACTCCAGGTCATGGAAGAGAATTCGACCGGAGACGAGCTTGCCCGGAGGCATCGGCACGAGGCGCATGATCGAGCGTGCGGTGACGCTCTTTCCAGAACCGGACTCACCGACCAGCCCGAGCACTTCGCCCGGTCGAATCTCGAGATTGACGCCATCGACCGCGCGGATGTCACTCGTGCGAGTCCCGAATGAAATGCGCAAGTCTTGGATCTCGAGTAGTGGCGGGGCCGTCATCGTTGCGCCTGCCGTGGATCGAGCACGTCCCGCAGCCCATCTCCGAGTAGATTGAACCCCAGAACCGCCAGGACGATGGCGAAACCGGCCAACAATGCAACGTGCGGCGAGGTCAGGAGCACCAATTGCCCTTCGGAAAGCATCGTTCCCCAGTCTGGTGTCGGCGGCTGTACTCCGAGCCCCAGATACGACAGTGCGGCCAGGTCGAGCAGGGCGTAAGCGATGTCGATGGACGAGACGACGATGATTAGGGAGACGCAATTGGGGAGAATGTGCCGGAAGATGATGCGCCCTTGACCGTAGCCAAGCGCCCGCGCAGCCTCGGTATAAGCCATCTCCTTTTGTACGAGCGTCACACTGCGCACGACGCGAGCAATGAATGGGACATAGAGGATCCCGAGCGCCAATGCGGCTTTCGGCAAGCCAGGCCCGAATGCCGCGACCACGGCAAACGCCAAGAGTAACGGCGGGAAGGCGAGCAGCATGTCCCAGACGCGGGTAACCGTCTCGTCGACCCATCCGCCTCGGTAGGCGGCCCAGATCCCAATTGGCACCCCTATAACCTCGGAAATGGCCACGATCATGAGGGCGCCGCCGAGCGCGGTACGTGTTCCGTAAATCAAGCGGCTGAGGATATCGCGGCCATTCTTGTCCGCACCAAGCAGATAGCTCTGACCGGGTGAAGCCAGGCTGTCCGACAGCTCACCATCGGTCGGGTCCTTCGGCGCGAGCAAGGGAGCCAGAAGGGCAACGGTGAGCAGAAAAACGACGATGGCGCCGCCGATGATCGCTTTCGGGTTGTGGCGCATCCGCCACCAGAACATCGACCACGGCGAGTGAACGACCTCGGGAGTCGTCGGGATCGCCAGCGCAGCGACATCAACCGCCACGACTAGGCCTTCCCGCTGAATCGGACGCGGGGGTCGATGATGGCGTAGAGCACGTCGACGAGGAGATTGATGAGGATGAAAAGACCGGCGATGAAGACGGTTGCTCCTTGCACGACCGGGTAATCACGCACTTGAACGGCGTCGATCAGCAATGAGCCAAGTCCACCCAGGCCAAATGTGTGCTCGACGAGGACCGTGCCGACGATGAGAAACCCGAAAAGCAGCCCGAAGACCGTCACAATGGGAA
>JAICRA010000095.1 GCA_025937615.1 Thermomicrobiales bacterium
AACGAATCGGTTCCCATCGGGTGTGCGGCGCTCGGTGGTTGCAAGATGCCGAAGTCATCGGCGTCGGGATGGTACGGCGCCAGCCAGGGACCGAATACGGCGACCAGGGCCAGGACGATGATGATGACGGCGCCGACCTGCACCTTCCGCTCACTGCGGAGGCGGCGCATGAGGCGAACCCCGGTCGCCCTCTCTCGCCCGGCGGTCAGCGCGCTCGCGGAGCCGAACGTGGTCTCGGCGCCAACCGAGACAGCGCTGAGCGTTTCTGTCGCCTTCGCCATCCAGTTCCCTCCGCATCACCCCCTCGCCCGCCGCGGTGCGCGAGGGGGCATGGGGGGTGAGGGCCTTCCTATTGATCGAGCCAGATCTTCTCGTAGTACCGCTGCTCGGGGATCGGGATGTAGCCCTGGACGTAGTTCTGCCACGCCGCCAGGTCGTTGGCGTGGTAGGCGAAGGCGGCGGCCACGTCCCGCTGCAGCACGGATTGCAGCTCCTGGAAGAGCCGGGCGCGCTCGGCCTGGTCCGAGGTCAGGCGCGTTGCTTCCAGCAGACTGTCCGCCTCCTCACTCTTGTAGCTGTAGGTATTCCACGGGCCTTCTGAATAGAAGATGTTCCAGTGGCCATCGTCGGGGTCGGCGTCGACGACGCTGCCGTGGATGAACAGGTCGTAGTCGCCCGATTGCCAGCGCTCGCTGAACGCCGCGGCCTGCTGGAAATCGACCTGGGGTTGCAGGCCGAGGTCCTCCAGGATGATGCGCAAGACCTCGGTCGGCCGCTGCCCGACCTCGTCCGAGGAGAGGAAGACCGGTTCCAGCCCGATCAGCCCCGCCTCCTCGGCGAGGGTCCGAGCCTCCTCCATGTTGTAGCCCTGCGGGTTCTCGACCTCTTCCGGGGGCAGATAGGCCCAAGCGAAGGCCGGGGCGATGGCGCCAACCGCCCCGATCGCGCGGCCGAAGAACGCCTGGTCGACGAATTGCTGGCGGTCCATCGCCTTGGAAACGGCCATGCGGGCGTTGATGTTATCCCATGGCGGGTTGGCCTGATTGAATACCACGCCGCGCCAGTTCGTGCTCGGTCCCTCGTAGACGGTGAAGTCCGGATTGCTGGCGACCTGCTCGAAGAGCTGAGCTGGCACCGGGTCGATTAGATCGATATCGCCCGACTCCAGAGCGCTCACCGCGCTGGAGGGCTCGGGTACGAGCTGGATTTGGACCGAATCGACGTACGGCCGCCCGCCGTACCAACCCTCGAACGCGGTCATCTCTAGCCCACCGCCGACCTCAACGCTTTCCGGGATGACCATGAAGGGTCCCGATCCGACGGGGGTGATCCCGAACTGCTCGTCGCCCATCTCCTCGACCGCGTCCCGTGGCACTGCTGTCAGGGCACGGCCGGGGCCGCGGCTGGCGGCGACGGCGAGGAACGGAGCAAACGGCGCGCTGAGGGTCAGCACCACCGTCTGGTCGTCCGGGGTTTCGAAGGAGTCGACCAATGCCAGTTTGTTGGCGTGCGGCGAGGCGAAGTCCGGGTTGGTGGTCCGCTCGTAGGTGTAGAGGAAGTCGGCGGATGATAGCGGGGCGCCGTTGTGGAAGGTCAGCCCCGGCCTCAGGTTGAAGACGTATTCCGTGCCGTCTTCGGAGACCTCCCACGTCTCGGCCAGATCCGGGATGAGCCCCAGTTCCTCGTCAAACTGGACGAGACTGGAGAAGATGCTGGGCAGGATGGAGCCGGCCACCTGTCCCTGGGAGACGATCTGCGGGTCCAGGGTCACGATCTGGCTGAGCACGAAGGCCACGCGCAGCGTGCCGCCAGTTTTCGGCTCCTGGCGCATTGGCGCCCGCGCCGTACGAGCCAATGCCGTCGAGGCGTAGCGCGTTTCCATCTGCTGCGCGAAGCCGGCGGACCCGGTGGCGGCCGCGAGTTGCAAGAGGGTCCGTCGAGAAACGTGGGGTCCGCTCAGTTGCCGCCAGTCGATCTTGCTCACGAGGGGTTCCTCCAATCTTTCGTTTTTGATCCGAGGGGCCTTCCCGGGGATCGTGTCATTCCGACGAAGGAGGAATCTCGGCTCTCAGGTGACATCGATTCTTTGGAGCCGAGATTCCTCGCTGACGCTCGGAACGA
The DNA here is from genome assembly GCA_025937615.1 of Thermomicrobiales bacterium. Next base: position 2,122 of record JAICRA010000095.1, read on the forward strand.
CACCGGGGCTTGGATGCTGTGCATTGAACGGCGCAGTGTGCGGCACCTCCTAGCCGTAGTGGATCCGTGGATCCAGGAATGTGTAGACGATGTCGACGATCAGGTTTGCCAGGACGAAAATGACGGCGATGAGCAGGATGACGCCCTGCACGATCGGGTAGTCGCGGTCGAAGATAGCCCCGACGAGGATGCGGCCAATGCCGCGAATCGAAAAGACGGTCTCGACCACCACGGTCCCGCTCAGCAAGAGCGCCAGTTGGATTCCGATGACGGTCACGACTGGGATGAGGGCGTTGCGCAGCGCGTGGCGCAGGATGACGGCCTGCTCTCGCACCCCCTTGGCGCGGGCAGTGCGTACGTAGTCGCTTCCGAGGACTTCCAGCAGTCCGGCGCGGACGAAGCGCATGAGAATGGCAGAGTACGCCGCGCCAATGGCCAGACTGGGCAGGATGAGGCGCTGCAGCCATGGCCAGAACCCGTCCTCGGTCAACTCCGAGTAGCCAATTGCGGGCAGCCATTGGAGATGGACGGCGAAGATGAGGATGAGGATGATGCCGAACCAGAAGCTCGGCATGCTCACCCCCACGAAGGCGACGACGCTGGCGACATAGTCGAAGGCGCTGTTGCGCTTCAACGCGGCAATGATCCCGGCTGGCAGGGCGATGACCAGGGCAATGATGAACGACAGCGTGGCCAGGCTCAGCGTTTTTGGCAATCCGCTCGCAATCGCTTCGGCCACGGTTTCGCCGGAAGCGATCGACCCGCCCAGGTCGCCGCGCAGCACGTTGCCCATCCAACGCACGTACTGCACGTGCAGCGGTTGATCGAGCCCGAGCTTGGTGCGCAGCGCCGCAGCGGCCTCCGGCGTGTACTCCGGCCCCAGCATCTGGATCACCGGGTCGCCGGGGATCATGCGCAACATGAAAAAGACCAGCGTCGCGCATCCCCAGATGATGAACAGGGCCTGGATAAGGCGGCGGATGATGTACTGGGTCATGGGGCGCTCCGCGCCGTGAGTCGAAAGTCGAAAGTCGTCAGTCGAAAGCAACGAGGGCGATCGGCCCAGGTCCGGTGGCCGAGTTGCGGAAACGACGTTCCTTTCGCCTTTCGACTCCCGACCTTCGACACAATCACCGGTCGAGCCACGCGTGCTCCATGTAGCGCATCTCGGGCACCGGGAGGTAGCCCTGGACATCGGTGTGGAAGCCGGTGATGTCGATGGTGTGGTGGAGGAATGCGTAGGAGACATCGGCTTGCAGCATGCTCTGGATCTCCTGGAAGAGGGCGGCGCGCTCCTCTTGATCACCGGTGGCGCGGGTCGCTTCCAGCAACTCGTCGACTTCCGGGTTGTTGTAGCTATGAGTGTTCCACGGACCTTCCGAGTGGAAGAAGTTCCAGTGGCCATCGTCGGGGTCGGCGTCGGCGACGCTGCCGTTGGTGACCCAGTCGAAGTCGCCGGCTAGCCAGCGCTCGTTCCAGGCTGCCGCCTGGAGTTGCTCGAATTGGACGTCGAGCCCGATCTCGCTGAGCTGGTTGCGGAGCACCTCTGCCACGCGCTGCGTGTCGGATGTGGCCATGATGACCGGGGCCTGGCCGACGATGCCGGCGGATTCTGCCAGGGAGCGGGCTTCTTCCAAGTTGAAAGCTTGCGGGGTCTCGGTTTCTTCCGGTGGGATGTAAGCCCAGGCGAAGGCAGGGGCGATGGCCCCGATGCTGGGGTTCGACAGACCGAGGAACGCGGTGTCGATCAGTGCCTGCTGATCGATCGCCTTGGCGACGGCCATGCGCGCTTCGAGGGTGTCCCAGGGCGGGCGGGCATAGTTCATGGCCAACCCATTCCAGCTCGTGCCGGGGGTCTGGACGAGGGTGATGTCCGGGTTCTGCTCGAGTTGGGCCACGCCAATGGTGGGGACGATGTCGAGCATGTCGACGTCGCCAGCTTCCAGGGCGCTGATGCGGCTGGAGGGCTCGGCGATGACCGTCACGTTGATGCCGTCGAGGTGCGGCCGGCCAGCGTACCAGTTCTCGAAAGCCACCAGCTCGAACCCGCTGCTGAGGTCGGCGGTCTCCGGGACGAGGGCGAAGGGGCCGCAGCCGACCGGGGCCTGGTCGTACTGCTCCTCGCCCAGCTCCTCGTAGGCGCGCTGTGGAATCGGGGTCAGGGCACGGCCCGGACCGCGGCTGGCAGCGACCGCCATGAAGGGGGCAAAGGGCGCGCTCAATGTGAAGGCGACGGTGAGGTCGTCCGGGGTGTCGACCGATTCGACCAGGGCCAGCTTGTTGGCGTGGGGGGAGGCGAAGTCGGGGTCGATGGTGCGCTCGTAGGTGTAGACGATATCAGCCGCCTGGAGGGGGTCGCCGTTGTGGAAGGTGAGGCCGTCGCGAAGGGTGAAGGTGTAGACGAGACCGTCCTCGCTGACGGTCCAGTTCTCGGCAAGGTCGGGGATCAAGCCCAGGGTTTCGTCGAATTGGACGAGGCTGGAGAAGAGGTTAGACACCAGTTCGCCGGCGACAATGCCGAGGTTGACCTTGGCTGGATCGAGGTTCGGGATCTGGCTGATACCGAACCCGAGATTGAGCGTGCCGCCTGCGACCGGCTCGCCCTGGGCGCGCCGCAGGTTCGTGATGCGCGCGGTGGGCATCGGGGCGGCGTCGACCGCGGCCAGGCGGCTTGCGTAGCCGAGCGCGCCGCTCGCGGCGGCGACGTCCATTAGGGTGCGGCGCGAAATGCGCGGTCCGCTCAAAACGCTCCAGTCGATCCGAGCCATCGGGTGCTCCTCCTGGGGTCTGCTCGCCGCGGCCGGGTCACGCCGGTGTGGCTCGCCGGGACGATGCGGGTGCTTGTCCAGTCCGTCCGATGTTCGACGCGATCCCGCGGCTTCTCCGGCGAAGGTGCGCGGGATGCGGATACTGGGCTGTCGACTCCTCCTCTCGGGTATGAAACAGCAAAGCAACCGTGGCCGCTGCGTCCGCTCGGGCGGGGCGCGGGGCCGGAGCGAAGCCGGCTGTGGCCGCCCTGGATTGATCCCAGCGGGCGCTGAGGCGCCCATCCTACCAACAGTTGGGCGACCGGGCACAATCGATCGACATAACCCCTAGACGTATCAGAGCCCGACCGCCATCCCCTCGGCCCGCGGGTCAGAGCCGCCGGCCAGGAATCCGGTTTCGGGGTTGCGGGCGATGACCTGGACCGATCCGCCGGCGCCCCACATGCCGGCGCGCCGGATGGGATAGCCCATCGCATTCAGTTCGCCGATCGTCGCTTCGCCGAGCCGGTCCTCGACGGCGAGAACGAAATCATCGCCGCGTTCAATGGGGTAGGTGGCGGGGTCGAACTGCCAGCGCGGCTGCTCCGCCGCCGCCTGGGCGTCGAGGCCGCCGTCGATCAATCCGGTGATCGTTTGCAGGTTCCACTGCGGTTGGTAGTCGCCGCCGGGGGTATTGCCGACCAGCACAGGAGTGCCATCGCCGTCTGCGATCAGGTAGGTGTTGAGGGTGTGCATCGTTCGCTTGCCGGGGGCGTAGATGTTGGGGTGGCCGTCCTCCAGCTCGAAACAGTGGCCGGCGCGGTTGGTGAGGAGGATGCCCGTGTCGCCGGCCACGACGCCGGAGCCGAACGCGGCCGAGAGGGTGAAGATGAGCGAGATCATCAGCCCGTCCTCGTCGACGGCAACCAGCGAGGTGGTGTCACCGGCGGTCAGCACCCCGGTGTCGATGTCCGCCGAGTACCTCGAACCGATGCTGGCGTATTGCTCCGCCGCCCATTCCTTGGAGAGGAGGCGGTCCAGGGGTGTCTCGACGAAATCGGGATCCCCAGCGTGGGCGCGGCGATCGGCGAAAGCCAACCGCAAGGCCGAAATCTCGGTGTGAATTGCTTGCGCCGAGCGCAGTCCCATTTCTCCCAGCGAAGCCCGCTCGCAGATGTTGAGCGATTCCAGGACGACGAATCCCTGCGTCGGCAACCCCGTTTCGTAGACCGTGTACCCCCGGTAGGTCGTGGTGACGGGCGCCGAGATTGCGGTTTCGTGGTCGGCAAAATCGTCGGCCGTGAGGGCCCCGCCCTTGGCCGATAGATAGGACTCGATCTCCTTGGCGATCGGGCCGCGATAGAACGCGTCGGGGCCGCCCCTGGCGATCAACGAGATCGAGCGTGCCAAATCCGGCTGTCTGAGGGTGTCGCCCGGTCGCAACGGCTCGCCGCCCGGCAGGAACACAGCGGCGCTCGTGGCGAAGGCGCCCAGCAAGTCGGCGGTGGAGACGATGCCGTTCGCCTCCCCTGGCGAAATTGGGAATCCCTCAGCCGCGTAGCCGATGGCCGGCTGCGCCAGCT
>JAICRA010000288.1 GCA_025937615.1 Thermomicrobiales bacterium
CGCGAAAACGTGGCCCGCATCGACCGCCGGCTGCGCACCGAGAACGACGACGGCGAGCACATCGTCCTGCGTGAGCTGACAGACCAGGGACACGAAGCGCAGTTCATCACCGACGAGATCCGGCGCCTGGCAGAGATCAACGGCGTCGCCTACGACGACGTCGCCGTGATGTACCGCACCACGGCGCAGAGCCGGGCCATCGAGGAGGCGTTGCGGTTCCGCGGTATTCCCTACCAGGTCATCGGTGGTGTCCGCTTCTATGAGCGCAAGGAGATTAAGGACATCCTGGCGACACTCCGCCTGCTGCACAACCCCGCCGACAGCATTGCCCTGGAACGCGTCGTCGGTAACCTTCCCATCGGACGCGGACTCGGTCCACGCGCACTCGAGGAGATCCGGACCTGGGCGGTCAGCGAGCGCCGCCCGATGCTCGAGGGGTTCCTGGCGATCGCCGGAGCCGGCGACGCCGAGAGTACCCCGGCCCTCTCCGGAAACGCCCGCGCCGCTGCCCGGCGAGTCGGGTCGGTGATTGCATCGCTGCGAGACACCGCAGCGGATACTCCTCTCACCGGTCTCTTTGACGCCATCGTCGAGCGCACCGGCTATGGAGCTACGTTCGACCGCACCGAGGAAGAGGACCTCGACCGCTGGGCCAACCTTCTCGAGCTCCGCTCTGAGCTGGAGCGCCTCGGCGATGCCCCGGCCTCGGAGACGATCGCGCCCTATCTGGAGCGGGTCGCCCTCGTCGCCGATGTCGACAGTCTCGACACCGACGAGCGCGGCCGTGTCACCCTGATTACGCTCCACTCGGCTAAGGGCCTGGAGTTTCCGGTCGTCTTCGTCGCCGGCGTCGAGGAAGGCCTGTTGCCGATCAGCCGCGCCGTCGAGAGCGAGCACCTCAACCCGGAGGAGCTGGAAGAGGAGCGACGCCTCTTTTATGTCGGCATGACCCGCGCCAAGCGGCTGCTCTACCTGACCTACGCCAGCTCGCGCGCAACCTACGGCCGGTTCGGCTACTCGGTTCCTTCCCGGTTCCTGCAGTCGATCCCCGACCATCTCCTGCGCAGCCTTGGGCGCCGCGGCACGCTTCGCCCTGGATCGGCAGCCAGTCTTCGCGACAAGGTTCGCGGCTCCGATTCCGGCGCTGCTACGCCTGAGGCGCTGGCGATGACCTATGAACCAGGACAGACGGTCTTTCACCCCAAGTTCGGCGAAGGCCGGGTCATCGAAGCAAGCGAACGCAGGGGTGACCAGGAGGTCGCGGTCAACTTCGTGCGACATGGGACGAAGCGGCTCCTGGCCAGTCTCGCCGCCATGGACGTCATCGACTAGCGCTGAATGGCTGCGGTCACCACGTTCGAATGCTCCAGGGATATGTTGTGCCCGACGCGGTGATGTCGGTTCGTGAGGGCCTGGAAGCCCGGGAGGAGCAGTACCTCGCCGCCGGTGGCACCCCAAGCCGCGAGGCGCAACGGCCCTCGCCGGAACCAGAGTGCGACCTGCGGACCTCGTTCCAGCGAGACCGCGACCGGATCCTCCACTCCAAGAGTTTTCGCCGGCTGATGCACAAGACGCAGGTCTTTATTGCTCCCGCCGGTGACCACTACCGAACTCGCCTCACGCACACCCTCGAAGTTACCCAGATCGCCCGCACTATCGGCCGGGCGCTCGGGCTCAACGAGGATTTGATCGAGGCGATTGGACTCGGACATGACCTCGGGCATACGCCCTTTGGCCACGCCGGCGAGACGGCCCTGGCCGAAGCCTTCCCTGGCTTCCGACACAACGAGCAGAGTCTTCGCATCGTCGATCATCTAGAACGCAATGGGCGCGGTCTCAATCTGACGTTACCTGTCCGCGACGGCATTCTCCGTCATTCCAAACTCCGCTCCGGCATCACCCATCCCGCGGCGGGAGCGGCGAACACCCTCGAAGGCGAGGTGGTTCGCATCGCCGACGGTATCGCCTATATCAACCACGATCTCGACGATGCGCTCCGGGCCGGTCTGGTCGCGATGGAAAATGTCCCCTCAGATATCCTCGAAGTCCTTGGCGCGAGACACTCAAGCCGCATTAATACGCTCGTCACCGACGTAATCGCCCATTCCGACACTTCATCTGCGCCCGGCTTCATCGCCATTTCAGCGCATGTCCAGCAGACCGCTGACCTGCTACGGGAGTTCCTCTTCCGTCAGGTGTACACTCCGCTCAACGAAGACGCGAACACGCAGCGGGCGCAACACATCGTCCGCGCGCTTTACGCGCACTTCCTCGAAGACCCCGATCGCCTTCCGGCGGAGTACCGATCCCGCAGCGACGAAGAATCCCCGCGCTGTGTGGCTGATTTCGTGGCGAGCATGACCGACCGCTACGCGATCGAGCTCTACGAAGAGATTTTCGTCCCGCACCATTGGTCCGTCTGAGCGAGGAATCAGGGTCGCCCCGGGGAGTACGACACTATGGCTCGGGATGCTGTCGCGGAGGTGCGGGACCGCACCGAGATCGTCGACCTCGTCTCCAACTACGTCCAGCTCAAGAAGACCGGGCGATCATTCAAGGGTCTCTGTCCGTTCCATCAGGAAAAAACCCCCTCATTCGTGGTCTTTCCGGAGTCGGGCAACTTCCATTGCTTCGGCTGCGGCCGCGGCGGCGACGTCTTCACCTTCTACATGGGTGTCGAGCGCGTCGAGTTCCGCGAGGC
>JAICRA010000298.1 GCA_025937615.1 Thermomicrobiales bacterium
CTTCACGGAGATCGCCGCGGGCGGGTTCAACATCGGCCATACCTGCGCTCTCGCGGCCGATGGCAGCGCGTATTGCTGGGGCGACAATGAGAACGGCCAGCTCGGCATCGGCAGCACCGACCTCGACGCCCACCCGATGCCAGCGGAAGTCGCCGGGAACATCGTCTTCGCCGGCGTGACGGCGGGGCTCGGGAGTCACAGCTGCGGGCGGACCGCCGCCGGGGCTGCCTACTGCTGGGGCGCCGACGTCTTCGGTGCCCTGGGCAACGGGTCGGCGGGAGCGAGCTCGGTCCCCGTGCCGGTATCGGGTGCGCATGCCTTCGCACAGATCGTCGCCGGAGGCTTCATCGGCCACACCTGCGCACTCAAGGATGGCGGCGCAGCGTGGTGCTGGGGGGAGAACGAGCGCGGCCAGGTCGGCGACGGGTCGACCGTCGATCGGTTCGAGCCTGTGGACGTGACGGGTGGCCGTGTCTTCGAGGTGCTCGATGCAGGGTACCGCCATACGTGCGGTCGGAGCCTGGGTGGCGTCGTCTACTGCTGGGGCTCCGGCGCCACCGGCCAGCTCGGCCTCAACACCATCGAGCTGAACTCGCAGCCGCGAAAGGTGCTCGGCCAGCCATAGGGAAGATCGAGGAAACTTTCATTGCACTTTCATGCTCGGTTCACGGGCCATGTGTCATCGTGGAGTGCGGTGAAATGGCGGTGACGCAGATGCAGTGGCAGGTACCGAACCAGGAGGCCTGTATGAAAGTCGCGAAGGTGACCAGGGGAGCTCCCTTCATCGGGCAGATGAAGGACGATATCGATCGGGTATTCGATCGCTTCTTCCCGACCGCATTTCCGGGTGAGTCCATGCTGCCCGCCTTCCCGTTCGAGCCGATGGCCGAAGCGCTCGGCGAATGGGCACCCCGCCTCGACCTCACCGAGACGGAGAAGGAGTATGTGATTCGCTGCGAAGTCCCGGGCATCCACAAGGAGAACCTCGACATCAACCTCGTGGGCAACATGCTTCGGATCACGGGGCATCGTGATGCGGTGCAGGAGACGAAGGACGAGATGTACCTCTATCGTGAGCGCGAGGTCGGCCGGTTCGTGCGCACGCTGAAGCTCCCGGTTGCGGTCGACGAAGGGAACATCGCGGCCGCGTATCAGGACGGCATCCTGACCGTCCATGTGCCGAAGGCGGCGACGGCAGTAGCCAGGAAGATCGTCATCAAGTAGTCGCCATGGCCCGGCACCCGACCGCTCCGGGACAGCTCCCGGAGCGGTTCGGCTGTCGGGTGCGTTGCGCGGGAACCGATACCCGAAGGGACCGCACCATGCTCACGACATCCGCTCCTCCCCGGCGCCACGGAAAGCCGGCGCGTCCGGCGGACCCGATGGAGAGCCGACCCTTCTCCAGCGCGCGTCTGGCGCGCATGCACGCCGCGCTCCGGCGGCACGTCGACAGTGGCAACGTTCCCGGTCTCGTCGCGCTGGTGTACCAGCGTGGCCGCGAGCATGTGGAGACGATCGGGACGATGGCGTTCGGGAGCGATCGCCCGATGGCACGAGACACCATCTTCCGGCTCGCGTCCACCACGAAGCCCGTGATGGCGGTGGGCGCCATGACACTCGTCGAGGAGTGCCGGCTGCGGCTCGACGATCCGGTGGACACCTGGCTGCCCGAACTGGGCAACCGGCGCGTCCTCAGGACCATCGACAGCCCACTCGACGATACGGTGCCGGCGAAGCGCGCCATCACGCTCCGGGACCTGCTCACGTTCCGGTCGGGCTATGGCGAGGTCGGCTTCATCTCGCCGACCTGCCCGCTGCAGCGGGCGGTGACCGAGGCGCGCCTTCCCCTGAGTGAATGGCCCTTCCCCGGCACTGCCGACGAGTTCATGAAGCGGCTGGAGGCGTTGCCGCTGGCGTACCAGCCCGGCGCGCAGTGGCTGTATCACATGAGCGCCGAAATCCTGGGGGTGCTCGTCAGCCGGGTCTCCGGCATGTCGCTCGGCGAGTTCCTTCGCGACCGGATCTTCGAGCCGCTCGGAATGAAGGACACCGGATTCCTGGTTCCGGCAGCCGAACGGGGACGCCTCCCGACCTGCTACGGTGCCGACATGACCACCGGGAAGCTGATCGTGATCGAGGAGGCCGGGAGCGGCTACGCCACACGGTCGTCCACCTTCGAATCCGGCGCGGGTGGCCTGGTATCGACCGTCGACGATCTGCTGAAGTTCGGCCGCGCCATGCTTCCGGGCGGGACGCCGGGCGAGGCGCGCATTCTCTCGAGGCCGACCATCGAGCTGATGACGATGGACCACCTCACGCGCGAACAGAAGCTGGCCTCGCCGTTCTTCGAGAATTTCTGGGATGCGCGCGGCTGGGGCCTCGGCATGAGCGTCATCACGGGGCGGAACGATGTCGCCGAGGTGCCCGGAAGGTTCGGGTGGGACGGGGCATTCGGCACCTCGTGGTATGTGGATCCGAACGAAGAGCTGATCGGGATCCTCATGACGCAGCGGCGCCCCGACCGGCTTGCGCTGCCGCCCATCGCTCTCGACTTCTGGACGTCCGCCTA
>JAICRA010000313.1 GCA_025937615.1 Thermomicrobiales bacterium
GGCTTCCTCGCCTTCATGAGCGACTGTTCGATCTAGCGGCATTGCCAACTGTGCCGTCGTATTCCTATTTACCCCATTGCACGATTGCCCACTACGATGGATCAACCCCACCTAGTGAGGCCCAATCGCGGCTTGCGCCATGGAGAAACGAGGTGTTCGGCGAGTTCGCCGTCACCGAAGCTGAGATCGTGACCCTTGATCCCCGCGAGCCCTATCCGGAACTTGCCACCTACGCGGCGATCCCGTTCGGCAGCTGAATCCCCGGTTCGCTAGCGACCTTCGACTCTGCGTGCGACTTCGTCGCCGAAGATCGCCGTGCTGACCGGCGCTGTTCCCTCTCGGGCAATGTCCGGAGTGCGAATCCCAGCAGCGATCGTGTTGGCGACAGCTCGCTCGATGGCGCGGGCGGCATCGCGGAATCCCAATGACCAGCGCAGCATTAGTGCGGCAGAAAGAATCGCTCCGGCTGGGTTGGCCTTACCCTGCCCGGCAATGTCGGGCGCACTACCATGGATCGGCTCGTAGAGCCCGAACCGCGTGTCAGGTGCATTGCCGGTCCTGTCGCTCAGACTGGCGGATGGCAGGAGTCCGATTGAGCCAGGAAGCACTGAAGCTTCGTCGGTGAGGATGTCGCCAAACATGTTCTCCGTCACGATCACATCGAAGTCGCGAGGGCTCCTTATCAGATGCATCGCCATCGCATCGACTAGCACATGTTGCAGCTGCACCTGCGGAAATTCGACGGCGACCTCGTTCGCGATCTCACGCCACAGTCGAGACGACTGCAGGACGTTCGACTTGTCGACGCTGGCCAGCCGCCCGTGCCGCGACCCGGCAAGCTCGAACGCCAGGCGCACGATCCGCTCGATCTCGTCTTCCCGGTAGATGAGGGTGTCCACAGCGGCCCGACCCTGATCGTCTGTCCACCGCCGGGATGGCTCACCGAAATAGATCCCACCCGTCAACTCTCGGACAACGAGAAGATCGACATCGGCGACAGTCTCGGGTTTGAGCGGCGACGAATCAGCGAGCGTCGGAAGCACGCTCACCGGACGCAGGTTTGCGAAGAGCCCGAGCTCTTTTCTGATCTGCAAGAGTCCCCGCTCGGGCCGCAGTGACGGTTCGACGACATCCCACTTCGGACCACCTACCGCGCCCAGCAGTGCTGCGTCGGCAGCCCGAGCCGACTCGACGTCTTCCGAGCGAAGCGGAACCCCGAACTGGTCGAGAGCATCGCCACCAATGGCGTGCGACTCGATCTCGAACCGAGGCCCGAAGCGGCGCTCGACCGCGGAGAGAACCTTGGTTGCCTCGGCTACTACCTCGGGTCCGACTCCGTCACCTGGGAACAGCACGATCCTCGGCATGAGCCGAATACCCTCCACATGAGGCGGAATTTCATCTGTTCAGGACGCGAGCCGCAGCCCCGCGGACCGAGCGGCAAGGTCGGAAGATCGAGCCGATCAGGCCGTGAGTACTCTCGGCATCCACTCCGGCCGGCGTGACTCAAACGCGGCGATCTTATCGGCATGGCGCAAGGTGAGACCTATGTCGTCCCATCCTTCGAGAAGGCGAAGCTGCGTGAACTCGTCGAGAGGAAATTCTTGCTCGAGCCCGACCGCGGGAGCGCTGATCCACCTCTCAGCAACGTCAATCAGTATTTCGAGTTGCGGATCTCGCTCCACAGCACGCATCAGAGCCTCCGCGAACTCGGGGAGAACGACTATAGGTACGAGCCCCGACTTGGTGGCATTGTTGCGAAAGATGTCGCCGAAGCGCGGTGAGATCACAGCTTTGAAGCCATAATCCGTGAGAGCCCAGACGGCATGCTCCCGCGACGAGCCGATGCCGAAGTTGGGCCCGGTGATGAGGATGCTGGCTTCGGCGAACTCGGGACGGTTCAGGACAAAATCCGGGTCACTTTCTCGCCAGGCGGAGAAACAACCGACTCCGAACCCGGTGCGCTCGACGCGCTTCAGCCATGAAGCCGGAATGATCTGATCTGTATCGACGTCGCTCCGATCCAATGGCGCCGCCGTACCGGTGATAACTCTGATTGGCTCCACAGCACTACCCCAATTCCGCGGGCGTCGCGAACGTTCCAGCGATTGCCGTGGCAGCCGCAACTGCGGGCGAGACGAGATGCGTGCGCCCCCCGGGTCCCTGCCGCCCCTCGAAATTACGATTCGATGTCGACGCGCAGCGCTCACCGGGTCTCAGCTTGTCAGGATTCATGCCCAGGCACATCGAGCAGCCTGCGGCGCGCCACTCGAACCCGGCATCCTTGAAGATCCGATCGAGACCTTCGGATTCCGCCTGCGCGCGGACGCGCA
>JAICRA010000355.1 GCA_025937615.1 Thermomicrobiales bacterium
CCCGTGCGGCCACGGCCGCACGGCGACTTCCCGTGACACGGCTCTCTCGCAGGGCTGTAACGCGGACGCACTGAGGAGCGATCACCCAGTTGGGTGGTCGCTCTTCGGCGTTCGAGGGGGCGCCGTGCGGCTGCCTTGCGCTGTAGGTCGCGTTGAGTATGGTGATCTTCGTTGTGCCTCCGGCTGCCTCGGTGACGGGCAGCAGACCGGGCTGCAAGTGACGATCGCAGCACCCGGTTTGGGCATGGGGGGCCTTGACGAACCGCACGCAGCGCGCAATTCTCAGGACGCGTCGTCACAACGATCCGAATCCGAGGCATGGATCGACGGCGAAGAGGGAAGTATCGATGTGCATTGAGGGCGTGGCTTGCAGCAGGGGTTGAGAGCAACGAGGGTCTTCAAAAACCCGCACTGGACATCAGTGGGCCTAGTGGCTACACTGACCCTTTGCGCTGCCTGTTAGCTGCCTCCTGCCCGTCACCAGGGGCATGCCCTCGCTTGAGCACAGTGGATTGAAACGGTTCTGACCTGGCCTTCTTTGGCTGGTTCAGGAAACGCCTGTCTCTGTGTCCGGCTTGGAACCGGTACGCGCGTAGTGAGTCCGAGCCCTCGGAAGGACCCCCTCTTGGCCGCCTCGCGCACTGCCTCGACCGCGAATACGAACAACGGCGCCAGCACCGCCCCGCTGCGCATCTCCTTTGCAAAGATCAAGGAGCCCCTCGAGGTTCCCAACCTGCTCGCGCTGCAGACCGAGAGCTTCGACTGGCTGCTCGGCAACACCGCCTGGCAGAGTCGGGTCGAGGCGGCTCTGGAGTCGGGTCAGGACGTCCCCACCAAGTCCGGTCTCCAGGAGATCTTCGAGGAGATCTCCCCGATCCAGGACTTCTCGGACACGATGTCGCTCTCGTTCGAGAACCCGGTCTTCTACGACCCGAAGTACTCTGTGGACGAGTGCAAGGAGAAGGACTTCACCTACTCCGCGCCGCTCTACGTGTCGGCGGAGTTCACCAACAACGACACCGGTGAGATCAAGGGCCAGACCGTCTTCATGGGGGACTTCCCCCTGATGACGCCCAAGGGCACCTTCGTCATCAACGGCACGGAGCGCGTCGTCGTCTCCCAGCTGGTCCGTTCGCCCGGCGTGTACTTCGAGCGCAGCGCGGACAAGACCTCCGACAAGGACATCTTCACCTCGAAGATCATCCCGTCGAGGGGTGCCTGGCTGGAGTTCGAGATCGACAAGCGCGACATGGTCGGCGTACGCCTCGACCGCAAGCGCAAGCAGAACGTCACCGTGCTGCTCAAGGCCCTCGGCTGGACCGAGGCGCAGATCCTCGAGGAGTTCGGCGAGTACGAGTCGATCCGGCTCACCCTGGAGAAGGACCACACGTCCGGCCAGGACGACGCGCTGCTCGACATCTACCGCAAGCTGCGCCCGGGTGAGCCCCCGACGCGTGAGGCTGCGCAGACGCTGCTGGAGAACTACTACTTCAACGGCAAGCGCTACGACCTCGCCAAGGTCGGCCGCTACAAGATCAACAAGAAGCTCGGTGTGACCGAGGCGTTCGACCAGCAGACGCTGACCATCGACGACATCGTCGCAGCGATCAAGTACATCGTCGCCCTGCACGACGGCAAGGACGAGCTGGAGATGCCGGCAGGGACGATCGAGGTCCAGGCCGACGACATCGACCACTTCGGCAACCGTCGCATGCGCACGGTCGGCGAGCTGATCCAGAACCAGCTCCGCACCGGCCTGGCCCGCATGGAGCGCGTGGTCCGCGAGCGGATGACGACCCAGGACGTCGAGGCGATCACGCCGCAGTCGCTGATCAA
>JAICRA010000122.1 GCA_025937615.1 Thermomicrobiales bacterium
GGCATCGTCATCTCCGGACTCCTGGCTGACGAGCGCGGCCCTGCCCTCCCGTTCGGGCTGGGCATCGTGCTCTTTTCGGCCGGCCTGCTTGTCGGTGGTTTCGCCCCTTCGATGCCGGCGTTGATCGCTGGCCGTGCACTCCAGGGGCTGGGTGGCGGCGCTATCTCCTCCATCGCCTACGTCGCGATCGGGCGTGGCTACCCAGAGCAATCCAAACCCCGCATGCTGGCGCTCTTGTCGACTGCCTGGGTGGTGCCGGGACTCATTGGACCGGGGATCGCCGGGCTCATGGCCGAAGGGCTCGGCTGGCGGTCGGTCTTTCTCGTGCTCGCTCCGCTGCCTGGACTGGCGGCTTTGCTTGCCTTTCCATCGCTGCGCCGGATGCCCGACGGGGTGCCCTCTCCCCAGGCGCGGGCGCGGGTCGTGAATGCTATTGTCCTGGCGGTGGGCTCCGGGCTGGTGCTGGCCGGCATCGGTCTCGCCCAACCGGTGATCGTCCTCGGGCTCACGGTGCCCGGATTGGCGCTGGCGATCCCCGCCATGCGACGGCTCCTGCCAGCAGGAACCCTGCGCGCCGCACCGGGCATGCCGGCGACGGTCGCGACGATGGGTTTGCTCAACCTCGCCTTCTTCGGTGTCGACGCCTTCGTCCCGCTGGCGCTCGTCGACGTGCGTGGGACTTCCGTCGCCTACGCTGGTCTCGCGCTCACGGCAGCCACCATCACCTGGACAGCCGGGGCCTGGGTCCAGGCCCGCACCGCGACTCGTGTCTCACGGCGGTCGATGACCTGGCTGGGGCTGGCGATCCTCGCAGCGTCGTTCGTTATCACCGCCGCCGTGCTCTTCCCGCAAACACCGCTCCCCGCCGCGCTGTTTGGGTGGGGCATGGCTGGTTTGGGGATGGGGCTCGCTTACACCACCCTCGGCCTGACGATGCTGGAGCTAGCGGAGCCCGGACAGGAGGGGGACGCTTCGGCGTCGCTGCAACTCGCAAGTGTTCTCGGCTCGGGGCTCGGGGCCGGGATCGGCGGGGCGCTCATCGGACTCATGCAGACTCAGGGTGAAACGCTGACCCGTGCGCTGCTGCTGCAAGACGGTTTGATGCTGCTCGTGGTCGCCCTGGGACTCATCGTCGCCAGGGGATTGCCCGGACGTTTGCGCGTCGCCTCCGACCCGTGAGCGGCTCGCCCCCGGTTTCACTCCCCGGTTCAGGCGACGTCGACCGCTGGGGATCGATCTCAGCCGCATCGAAGACGATTGCCCGTCGGTGATCTCTCCAGGCGACCCGGGGCTCGATAGTTACCGGCTTTCCACACGTTCGTACACCCTAGTTGACTTTGGCGAAAGTGTACGTATAGTGCAAACGAGAGCGGCGTCGCTTCGCGACATCGCTCCATGGGTGTGACCGGGATCGCCGGCGGTCAGATCCGGACCGGTCCAGGACATTCGTTGGGGGGTGCAGCGAGGCCATGGAGCAATTTCTCGTCGGGATCATCCTGGCCCTGATCGGCCTGGCGGTCTGTTTCCTCGGCTTGCGGTTCTGGTTCATCCTGCTTCCGGTGTTTGGAGCAATTACCGGGTTCTTCGTCGGGGCTCGGGTGATGCAGGATATTTTCGGCACCGGGTTCCTCGCGACGACGACCTCCTGGATCGTCGGCATTATCATGGCCATTGTCTTAGCGCTTCTGTCATATTTTATCTGGTACGCCGGGGCAATTATCATGGCTGGCGCCGTCGGCGCGAGCCTATTCTCCGGGCTCTTGCACGCGCTCTTCACCAACCCGTGGGGATGGGTGCTCTTTATCGTGGCCCTGATCGGCGCCATCATTTTCGCCGTCGGCGCGCTGATCTTGAACCTGCCAATCTACATCATTATCGTCAACTCAGCCCTCATTGGGGCGGCTCTGGCCGTTGCCGGTCTGCTGACGATCTTCGGCACGATCGAGGTCACGGAGCTCGCCAATGGCGCCGCGCTCGCGGTCGTGAACGAGACCAAGCTGGGGAACGCGTCCTGGCTCTGGGTTGTTGCCTGGATCGTGCTCGCCGCGGTGGGCATGTATTACCAACTGCGCGGCGTTGCCGAGACCCAGCTCCCCGAGGAGAAGTGGGTTCCGGCCAAGGCCGCATAAGTCTTCAATTCGGAGATCAATCGGATCGCGGGAGCGCTGGCAATCCGGCGCTCCCGCGTCGCGCTCGGCATGTCGCGCTTGTTCCCTGCACAAACTCAAAAGCCACTGGTGCTCCCACTGCCAAACTGCCCATGCCGAACGATCTTCGCCTGCCTCAGTCTGCCAACTGATCCCTCGGATTGACCTACCTGCGTCGCGCCCAGTAGAATTAGCCATGGCAAAAAACCAAGATTGCTTTGCGTTTATGAAGAATCATGTAATCAGTAATCCCGCTAGGACGAAAGGTTTCCCATGCCCACATTGCCCGATCTTTCGGTCTCTGTCCTGTCCCGACTATCTCAGCGCCAGCTTCTGACAGTCGGCATGGCGCTGCTGCTGACGCTGGCCGGCTTCGCGGCGCCGGTCGCGGCTCAGGACACCGGCACCCCGATCCGCATCACCACCACAACCGGGATGATCGCCGATCTCGCCGAGAACATCGGCGGCGACCGGGTCGAGGTCGTTTCTCTGATGGGACCAGGAGTCGATCCGCACCTCTACAAACCGAGTGCCGGTGACATTCGCCGTCTCGAGGAAGCCAACCTCATCCTCTACAACGGGCTCGAGCTGGAAGGGCGAATGACCGATATCCTGGTCAAGATCGCCCGCTCAGGTACGCCAACTGTGCCTGTTGCCGAGGGTATCCCAGAGGATCGCTTGCGCGAGCCGCCCCAGTTCGCGGGGAAGTACGATCCTCACATCTGGTTTGATGTCACCCTCTGGCAGATGGCGGCGCAGCGGGTCAAGGACGAGCTGGCGACGATCGATCCGGCCTCGGACACCTTGTACCAGGCGAATCTCGAGGCCTATCTGGCCGAGCTCGACGAGCTGCACACCTACGTGCAGGAGCAGATCCTGCGCATTCCCGAAGGGCAGCGCGTGCTGATCACCGCCCATGACGCGTTCGGCTATTACGGCGAGCAGTACGGGATCGACGTGCGTGGCCTGCAAGGGATGAGCACGGCAACTGAGGCGACGGCCGGCGACATCCAGGCACTGGCGGAGTTCATTGCGGAACGGCAGATTCCGGCTATCTTCGTGGAGTCGAGTGTGCCACCGGCAACCATCGAGGCGGTCCAGGAGGCCGTCCGCGACCGCGGCTTCGACGTGGTCATCGGCGGCCAGCTCTTCTCTGACGCGATGGGCGCCGCGGGCACCCCGGAGGGCACCTACCTCGGGATGGTGCGGTTCAATACCGACACCATCGTGGGCGCGCTCAGCGCGGCGGACACCGCGACTCCAGCCGCGTGACGGAGAGAAAAGATGACTGTCGCCGCTCCGCTCTACGAGCATGCCCCTCCTGGTACACCGCTACCCGCGGTGTCGATGCGTGACCTGACCGTTGCCTACCGCGACACGCCGGTACTCTGGGACGTCGATCTCGATATCCTCGCCGGTACGCTGACCGCCATCATCGGTCCTAACGGAGCAGGGAAATCGACCCTGATCAAGGCAGCGATGGGGTTGGTGCCGGTGGCCGCCGGGTCGGTCCAGATCTTCGGCCGCGCCTACGACGAGCAACGGAATCTGGTCGGTTACGTGCCGCAGCGTGGCAGCGTCGACTGGGATTTCCCGACCAACGCGCTCGACGTCGTGATGATGGGGACCTACGGTCGCCTCGGCTGGATCCGCCGCCCCGGCAAAGCGCAACGCGAGACGGCAATGCACTGCCTGGAGCAGCTCGGTATGGCCGATTACGCCGATCGCCAGATCAGCCAGCTCAGCGGCGGCCAGCAACAGCGAGTCTTTCTGGCGCGAGCGCTGGCGCAGGAAGCCGAGCTCTACTTCATGGACGAGCCGTTCGTTGGGGTCGACGCCACGACCGAGGGCGCGATCGTCGACTTGCTGCGGGAGCTGCGCGCGCGCGGCAAGACTGTCGTCTGCGTTCACCACGACCTGGAATCCGCTCCGGACTATTTCGACTGGCTGGTGCTGCTCAACGTGCGCGTCATCGCTGACGGTCCGTTCGCGGCCACCTTCACTCCTGAGAACTTGGCCAGGACCTACGGCGGTCGCACGCACCGGCTCACTCAGCTCATCGCCACCGGAGAGCGCACTCGAGCCGCAGAGGGGGTCGAGGCGCGCGCGTGAGTGACCTCCTGCGTGATCTAATCTTTGACTACACCCTGCGCAACGTGGCGCTCGGCTCGGCGCTGCTCGGGATCGTCAGTGGCGTCCTCGGGTCCTACGCCGTCCTTCGCCGCCAGGGACTGCTGGGGGACGCACTGGCGCACGCCGCGCTCCCTGGCATCTGCATCGCGTTCCTGCTGACCGGCTCCCGCGAGCAGATCGTTCTGCTCCTCGGGGCCGGTATCGCCGGCTGGATCGGAACCATGCTCCTGCTCGTCATCGTGCGCCGGACGATCCTTAGTGAGGACGCGGCGCTGGGGATCGTGCTGAGCACCTTTTTCGGCTTTGGCATCACCCTGCTCACCTTTATCAATCAGCGCGACGACGCCAACCAGGCCGGGCTCGACAAATATCTCTTCGGGCAGGCCGCCGCGCTGGTCGAGGACGACGTCGTGGTCTTCGCGATTCTCGGCGGCATCGCCCTGCTGCTGGTGCTCCTCTTTTACAAGGAGTTCAAGCTGCTCACCTTCGACGCGGAGTTTGCCGGCAGCCTCGGGTTTGGCACCAACCGGCTAAGCGTGCTGTTGACGTCCCTGATCGTCGTCGCCGTGGTGATCGGGCTGCAGACCGTCGGCGTCGTCCTGATGGCGGCGATGCTGATCGGTCCCGCCGCGGCGGCACGGCAGTGGACCAACCGGTTGAGCGTGATGATCGTGCTCTCCGCGTCGTTCGGTGCGCTGGCCGGGGTGATCGGCGCGCTCCTCAGCTTCACTCAGGAGGGACTTCCCACCGGCCCCACGATCGTGCTGGTGTTGACCGTTATCGTCTTCTTCTCGCTCTTTTTCGCTTCGGCGCGCGGACTCGTCTGGGAGCGGCTGCGACGCCGGCGGCAGCGTCGGCAGCTGATGCTGAGCGGGCCACTGGTCGAAGGAGGTAGGAGCCGCCCATGAGCTCCGCTCTGGCCGTTCCGCTGACTGGCATCTTGGTCGCGAGCGCCTGCGCCTTGCTTGGGAACTTCCTCATCCTGCGCCGGATGGCGATGATGTCCGACGCCATCAGCCACGCCATTTTGCCCGGTCTGGTGGCGGGATACGTCCTGGCGCAGGGACCGAACCTGCTGGCCGGTTTCATTGGAGCCTCGCTGGCGGCAATCGCCACCGTGACCGCGGTCGAGGCCATCCAGCGCACCCGCCTCGTCGACGGCGGCGCGGCGATCGGGATCGTCTTCCC
>JAICRA010000276.1 GCA_025937615.1 Thermomicrobiales bacterium
AACTGAACTCAGGTGGCAAGCACCCTCAGAAAAGGAGTCCCGCGTGAGTGAAATGACTGGCACCGGCGATGTCTACACGATGGCCGAGGCAGCACGGCTGAAAGGCGTCTCCTACCACACGGTTTCGCGCGCCGTGCGCCGGGGCAAGCTGCCGGCCACACGCCTTGGACGGATGGCGCTGATCACCTCGGAAGACTTGCGTGACTGGCGACCAATGCGGGAACGTGCTCCGCGCAAGTACCGGCGTCGGGAACCGAATCCGGAGGCAACGCCAGCTCTGCTCGATCTCGCCTCCGCCGAACGCGTCGAGCTTGCGAGCCGGCTGGCATCATTGTCCGAGACGCTCCACGCCGCGGCCGCCGGGATGCCACGAGAAGAGTTCTTTGGTCTCCTGGCGGAACGGCTAGCCGGCGCCCTCGGCATGCGGCGAGTGGCCATCCGGGTTATCGACGAGTCGACCGGAAGGACCACCCGGCTCGGACGTTATGGCCCGCCGTTGACTAACCTGCCTGACGAAACCTCGATCGACGAATCGCCGCTCATGCTCGATGTCTCCCGCCCGTCGAAAGCGGTGGTTGAGGATCTCAGCAATCGCTCAGTTCCGGAAGCGGAGACCATCAACGTCAACTCGTTGCTGATTGCACCGATCCGGCTGGGAAACCGATACGAGGGCGTCATCGTAGCCGACAGGAACGGAGAGCCGTTCCGTCTCGACGAGGGAGAGCTCGACCTGGCGCAGGCGATGGCGAATGTTGCGGCGCTTGCGCTCGAAGGAGCCGGAACTCGCCAAGGGGCGGCCGCTGCGTAGTCAGGACACTTCGCGCCGTCCAGCGCGATGGCGGTCATGATGCCGGAACCGGCACCGCAAGAGCGGAGTTCAGAGCGGACGCGTGACGGTTGCCTCGCCCGATCCCAACATGGCGAAGTCCCGCCACTTCGACGCGCTCCGGATCGAGCATGTTTCTACCGTCGAGTAATAAATCACCGCGCATGACTCGCTTCAGCCGATGGAAGTCGACCAAGGCGTACTCGGGCCAGGGAGTGCAGAGCGCGACCGCGTCGGCGCCCTTCGCTGCCTCATAGAGATCGTCATAGAGGGCAACGCCTTGAAGCCGGGACGCCGCATTGGCGAGCGCGGCTGGGTCGTGGGCACGCACCGTAGCTCCACGCTCGACCAGCATCTCGACGACGTGAACGGCCGGCGAGTCCCGCAGGTCATCCGTGCCCTCCTTGAACGACAACCCCCAAACCGCTATCTCACGGCCGTCGAGTCCACCGAGCAGCTCATCGGCTCGCGTGACGAACCGGCGCTGGGCATCGCGGTTGATCTCCAGGACCGCTCGTAGTAATCCAGGGTGAAGCCCGGCGCCCTCGGCCATGCGGGTCAATGCCCCGACGTCCTTGGGGAAGCATGAGCCGCCGAAACCGATCCCAGCATGGAGAAAGCGTGGCCCAATCCGGTCGTCGGCCCCGATCCCCGCAGCTACGACTGTTACATCGGCGCCCAGTCGCTCGCAGAGGCGAGCGATGTCGTTGATAAACGAGATCTTGGTCGCCAGGAATGCATTCGCTGCGTACTTGATCAACTCGGCCGAACGGTGATCGGTCTTCAGAATCGG
The DNA here is from genome assembly GCA_025937615.1 of Thermomicrobiales bacterium. The sequence goes on from JAICRA010000276.1 coordinate 1,620, forward strand.
GGCGCCGAGTGGTTGATAGAGTGCGGCCACCTCTGCTAGCGCATCAGTGTCGTCACCGCCGAGCACGACGCGGTCGGGACGAAGGATGTCCTGCAGCACCCGCCCTTCACGCAGGAACTCGGGATTGCTGATGACCGCGAAGGCGGCATCCCGGGGGGCGTGCTCGGCCACGATGCCGGCGACGAGCTCCGCGGCGCCAACCGGCATGGTGCTCTTGTTGACGATGATGGTCGAGGTTGCCGGCTGGAGGTGTGCGCCGATCGACGCCGCGGCGGCTCGCACCTGGCGCAGATCGGCCTCGCCATCGGAAAGTGACGGCGTCCCGGTGCAGAGAAAGACCATGCGGCTCGCTGGCACGCCGTCCGCATAATCCGTCGTGAAGCGGAGCCGCCCCTCGTCGAGATTGCGCCGGAGCATCTCCGGCAGACTCTCTTCGTAGATCGGACTATCGCCGCGGTTGAGGCGCTCGATGCGGGTCTCGTCGATATCTAATCCAACGACCTGATGTCCGAGTTCGGCAAGGGCAACCGCGTAGCCAAGACCGACGTATCCGCCGCCACCGACCACACAGATCGGCTTCATTCCCACAGATCCTCCTCGTCATCCTCGTCGGACACCGCGTTCCGCCGCACCGATGGATCATGTGCCGCCGCCAGCAGAGCGGTCACCATTTCCTTGCGTCGGAAGAACTGACGAATCTCATGCCAGAGGTTGGGCTCGGTCTGGCCAAGCTGCAGGAGTCGTTCCGAAAAGAGGACGTCGCCGCGGGCGCGTTGCTCGGTCATGAACTCGGTCGAAAGCAGCTCGGCCAGGTAGAGCGGTCCGACGTCTTCCCACTTCTGACGATAGTACTGACGCAGCTCTTCGCGAGCGTCGGCGTCGAGCGGCTGGCCCTCGGTCGTCGCGAACGATCCCCAATCGAGCGCATCAAGGATTGCCTCGAGCAAGTTGACGCGCTCTCCGGCGCGGACCCGGTCAACGAGCGCGTCGATGTTCCCACGATCGAACGGCAGCTCGTGCGGGGTTTCAGGTAGGGCAGACCCGTCCGGCCAACTCACCTGGCTGTCAAGTGTCTCGTTCATCACGTTCTGGACGCGCGGCGCGAGGTGATCATTCAAGCAGTATACGGTCCAATTCCGCGAGACTGAGTACTTATGCGGGTCGACGCAGCACCAGTGAAACCCAGTCCTCACATGTTTCGCGCCGCACGAGCGAGAGACCGGTCTCGTTGAATTTTTCG
>JAICRA010000252.1 GCA_025937615.1 Thermomicrobiales bacterium
CTTGCGATGAGAGTGCTCGCTGCTATCGACGGTGCGTAAGATGAATTCACCTCAGACAGCCATGCATCCGGTGCCTCAAAGGTCCGTGATCGCCCGCACCGCGATGCCGGATCCGGCGCACCCGGCCTGAGCCCGGCTCATGGATGGATCCCACGTCGATGCCCTGGTCACGGCCCTGGCGACGAAGCCCCTGGCCCGGTCGAACGTCCTGCGGGGACTGGCTACCAGTACGGGGAGGTTTCAATGGCTACGACTGAGCAGGCGTCCATCGACCAACTCGCGCTAGACACGTTCGGATCCACCTTCCGCGGTGAGCTCGTTCGGCCCGGTGACGACAGCTACGACGAGCGGCGGCGGGTGTGGAATGCCTCGATTGACCGGTATCCGGCGCTGATCGCGCGTTGCGTCGGCGTCGCGGACGTGATCGACGCGGTGCGCTTTGCCCGCACCCACCAACTTCTCGTCGCGGTGCGCGGCGGCGGCCACAGCTACCCGGGCTACAGTGTGTGCGACGGCGGAATGGTGATCGACCTGTCCCTGATGAAGGGGATTCGCGTCGATCCCGAAGCAGGAACGGTTCGCGCCCAGGCCGGGGTGCTCTTGGGGGAACTGGACCGCGAAACGCAGGCCTTTGGATACGCCGTCCCCGCTGGGTTCATCTCGCATACGGGCATGGCAGGGCTGACGCTTGGTGGAGGGATCGGCTTCACGATGCGAAAGCTCGGTCTCACCATTGACAACTTGCTCTCCGTCGACCTCATCACTGCCGAGGGCGAGTTCGTCAAAGCCAGTGAGCGGGAGAACACCGACCTCTTCTGGGGACTCCGTGGCGGAGGCGGCAACTTCGGGATCGCAACGGAGTTCGAGTTCCGCCTCAATCCGCTCGGGCCGGAGATCTACGCCGGCCCGATCTTCTGGCCCCTCGACGAAGCCCCGCGCCTCCTGCGCTTCTACCGAGATTGGATTGCCGACTGCCCCGACGAGCTCACGACCCTGGTCACCGAGCGGAGAGCTCCGGCGACGCTCGCTGGCTTGCCTCCCGATCTCGTCGGTCAACATGTGATCGCCATCACGTCCATCTACGCCGGCTCCGTTGATGACGGGGAGAAGGTCGTGCGTCCCCTGAAGGAGTTCGGTTCGCCCGCGCTCGATCGGTGTGCCCCCATGCCGTACCTGACGCTTCAGCAGTTGTTCAATGCTTCGTTCCCCCCGGGGTGGTGGTATTACTTCCGTTCGTGTGACGTCGCCGAGCTCAATGACGATATCATCGACGTCATGGTCCACTACGGCGAGCAGATCGCGTCGCCGATCACGGCCCTGGGGGTCTGGCAAGCTGGTGGTGCGGTTTCTCGTGTCGGCGAGGACGAGACGGCGTTCCACGGCCGGAGCGCCGGCCACACGTTCAACATCGGTGGAAACACCACAAGCGCTGAGGGCTTCGAAGACGAGCGAGCATGGGTCCATCGATTCTGGACCGCCCTTCAGCCCTATCACACCAGCGTGTACGTGAACTTTCTCATGGACGAGGGCCATGAGCGGATCCGGCAAGCATATGGATCGGCAAAGTATCAGCGCCTCCGGGCGCTCAAGCAGAAGTACGACCCAAGCAACTTCTTCCGGCTGAACCAGAACATCCCGCCCGCCTAGCACGGTCCAGCCCTGCTGGGCAAGGGATGGTGCTGCGGACCTTACAGGGTGCTCAGCCCTAGGTGTTGGGCCGCTTGAAGGGGCATACCGCGCCCTGACGAGCATCGCTCTCGGAGGCCAGCAGCCTGATGTGTCAGGTTCTGCAACACGCTCTTAGTCCTGCGTTTGAGACAACTGACATCAGGAGGGGACACTGGCGCAAGGCCGGGGGAGATCAGTCGTCGAGACGGATCTCTGTCCTCTGAGAGCAACGGTGTCCTCAATACGTGCGGCATGCCCCTTAAACAGTCGTGGTGATAGCGCGCTACGATGCGCGACACGGCAGACCATTACCTGATAGACGATCAACGGCAGGAGGTGAGCATGGGTACCCGGCGCATGGCCGGTATCCCCGGCTTCGGCATCGATCGTGTGGCGACCGCCGTCGGAGAGGATCCAGCCGTGCTGCGGCTGGAGAACCTCGATACCGATCTGCGACCTGCTGAGACGGCGCTGCGGGCGACGCAGACCGCCGTCGACGACGACGAGGCCAACAGCTGGCTCCCATTTACAGGCAAGCTCGACCTCAAGCGCGCGGTGGCCGACCAGCTGGCGGAGCGATCGGGGGTTCGCTACGACCCCGAGAACCAGATCGTCATTACCTGCGGTGAAGGGGACGCGATGGTCGATGCCCTCTTCGTGGCGACTGATCCCGGCGACGAGGTGATCCTCACCGACCCAACGTACGCGGGGGTGATCAATCGGGTGCGCATCGTCGGCGCTGTTCCGCGCCTCGTGCCGCTCCAGCCAGAGAGCGGCGAATGGCGGCTCGACCGCGACGCCCTGGCGGCGGCGGTGAGCAGCAGCACCCGGGCCGTCTTCGTCATCAACCCCGGAATGCCGACCGGACACCACCTGAGCGACGAGGAGTGGGAGACCGTCGCCACGATCTGCCGCGAGCACGATCTCTGGCTCATCTACTTGGCTTGGATGGAGCGGATCCTCTTCGACGGACGGCCCTATCGCCACCCAGCCTCGTTTCCGGACATGGCCAATCGCGTCATCCATGTCGGCTCGGTCAGCATGGAGCAGCGGATGATCGGCTGGCGCATCGGCTGGGTGGTGGCCCCTGAGGCGCTCGCCGATGATGTTGCCCGGGCCCACATCTACAACGGACTCACCGCGGGAGGCGTCGCTCAAGCCGGCGCCGTGGCCGCCCTGCGCGCGCCTGCCGAGGATCTGCACCAGGTGGTAGCCGAGTGGGAGCGGCGCCGCAATGCCACGCTGGAGCAGCTGCAGGTGCTGCCGGCGGTGCGGCCCGCGGGCGGTTGGTCTCTTCTCCTCGACGCGGAGGCCCTGGGGGTCCCACCGCTGGCACTGTCGCGAGCGCTGGCCGAGCAGAAGGTGGCCGCGACCCCCATGACCGCATGGGGCGAGCAAGTCGCGCCGCGCTACATCCGC
>JAICRA010000345.1 GCA_025937615.1 Thermomicrobiales bacterium
CCCCGATTTCGTGAGCTGATTTACTTCTCCGTCGGCCGCAGACAGCTGTCCAGTCTTCTATTATCGTCACCAGCCGATTCAGACGGCGAGTCAGCGACCAGCTTGTGTCCAGGCAGCACTGTTCGCTTTCGACAGCTTGATTCGGTCAATTGGAGGTCCGTTTCTTCTTACCCTTCTTCCCGTCGTCTTTCTTGGTACCGTGCGAACTCGTTGACTCATCAGCGCCGGCCGCGCCTGCCCCTCGCCGGATTCGGTCCTTGCCCTTGTCCTTCTTCTGTTGCTTGGATTCCGCGGCTACCGTCCCCGCCGCATCCTGAGTCTCAGATGCCGTAACTTCGGCATTTCGGCTCCGGCGCTTCTGTTTACCCCCCCTTCGAACTACCGTTGTCCGTCTCGACCCGAGGCTTGCGATCCCGCGCTCGCTGCTCGAATTCCACCGACGATATGCCCGATGTGCGAATTTCCGGGGCAACTGAGTTGCCATTGCGGGCCGTATCGCCCGCGGCAGAAACCAACGTCACAACGCTATCCTCGGACTGACTCTCGCCGCGATCGGCAAAGACGCTTTCTCGATCGAACGGGAAGTTCTCCTCGAGAACAATCGGGAATTCTTCGAATGACGGGGCGTGCCCGACGAACGAACTCCCGCTTCCCTCGCCACAATCGATCCCGACATAGGCGCGGCCGGTGACCGCACCCACATGGCAATCCTCGAGGCCGACCGGGAATCCGGCGGTCCCGGTGGCGACGTGGACGTCGCCGGTTCCGAATCCTTCTGGTACGAACGGAACGGTGGAGTCGACCGGAGCGATATCCGTGGTCGCAGGGACAGTTGAAACTATGGGCACTGACGAGGACTCCGGAGCGGTTACCGGCTGGGAGCCCTGGTCGAGGAGCTCGACGTCCTGTTCGTCGTCGACGAGAGGACCCTGGTCAAGGAGCTCGACATCCTCGGTCGTATCGACCTCGTCCGAGGGGGGCGTCGCGTCGTCGAGCGTTTCGACGTCTCCGTCTGTCTCCTCGCCCACCTGCTCGATGGGCGGCTCATCCTCCGCCTGCGCCCACAACATCACCGAGGTGGGTTGATTCTCGGCCGGCACATCGACTGTGGCCGCCGGAGCACCGGCAGGCGCGCCGGCTACGACCAAACCCGAGACCCACGTGAACGAGGCGACAGCTAGTGTCGCGATCCAATCGCCGAATCGTTCCCAGCTGCTCACCGCTCCCCCACCTGGACGCCTCGCCCCGTCGCCTACAGGTTCAGCGTTCCGCTAATCCCCTCACTCGGCAAATCCACAGGAGCCCCGTCCACTGAACATCAAGCACACCGCGGGCCAGCTTCCGCCCTGAATCCCGCCTCGGCACCGCGCCAATTGTCAAGTCCCGGCCGTCGACTGCAAAAGCAAGATGAACTGAGGATCGAACCGCGGTGCGCATCGGTCACACGACCAAGTACCTTGCTGTTGTCGGGGCACGCATACGCCACAGGACGGGCACGAATAGAGATATCGTGCCTGCCGCCGCTGCGGCGGGACAAGCGAGGCACGAATTTCCTCGAGCGTCGCCCCAGTGAGAGCCGAGACTCGATGCGCAATACGATCGTACCCGTGTTTCGCGTGGCGCCGGAAATCACCATCGAGTCGATCGCGCATGTGCAGGAGCTCCTCGGCGACCACCACCTCCACTGAGCGCGGTCGCGAGTGATCGATGCGCGGCAAGTTGATCAATATGAGATGCTCATTTGAGGCGGACGCAAACGCATAAGCGCCACCGATCGCGCCGCGCACTCGTCGTCCGAGCCAACGTTCGAATTCCCGCCGCTCGGTCGTGACGCGGAGACGCTCTGTCGGCAGATCGAGACGCGCGACGTATCGTTCGAGAAACCGGCGCGTTTCCTCGTGATCGACCAGCCAACTCACGACGGCGATCTCCCGGGACGAGCGCCCCTCCGCCACAGCGCCTGAGC
>JAICRA010000142.1 GCA_025937615.1 Thermomicrobiales bacterium
AAACATCCTCGATGCGGAACTCTCCATTCTCCTCCGCGATCTGAGCCTGCATCGTAATGAGGAGGAGCAAGTCACCGAGCTCTTCGGCTAGTCCGTCCTGGTCGTCGGTGTCGATGGCGTCCACGACCTCGTACGCTTCTTCCAGCACCGCGTTACGCAGTGACCTGGTCGTCTGGTCGCGGTCCCAGGGACACCCGCCGGGAGCCCGCAGGCGAGCAACGAGGCGGGCCAGCGATTCCGGGGATCGAACTGCTTCCAATGGTGCCATTGGCGGCACCCACAGACTCGTAAGGTGGTCGAGGTCCTGACGATCCAGTGCGTGGAGAGGAAGTTCCTTGATGGTCTGCTCACCCGGAATACCCGCTGCTCGGACGAGCGCCACAAAATGATCGTCGGGAAAAACCCGCGAGAGCGCGATCTTGACGACGGATGCGAGCTCCTTGTTATAGAGCTGCGCGACGAGCAAGGGCCGGGTCGGATCGATGCCAAGTTGGCCGGAAGCAAATGGATCGTCCGTAATGATCTGTGCGAGCTCTTCTGCATCCTCCGTCTGGAGACCTCGAGCGAGGGGATCGACCCGGAGGGCTCCGGCGGTCACATCGAGGAAGCTGACAGCATCCAGGATGTCAACGGGGATCCGGAGTTCGCGTGCACCGGCCTCTACAAGTGAGACGGACCGTTCGCCAATACGAGGGTGCCCGGGAACGGCAAACACCAGCACCCCACCCACCTGCGCAAGATTCAATACTCGGCGCGCAATCGCCGGATAGAGCACGTCGAAATCGGTGGCGCTCTCATAAAGGTCGTCGCAGTCCGTCACCCGGACATCGGTCGCAAGATCGTCAAGACCGGGGTGGATTCGTGTCCGCAGGATGATTCGATCTGCCGCGTCGATCGCGCGCTGGGCGCCGACTGTGCGCAGCGCCGGGTCGCCAGGTCCGAGGCCAATAATGGTTATGCGAGATGCACGGGAGGTCATACCTTGGTTGCTGCCTTGTCTGCGCCAAGACTAAGAACCGCCAGGAATGCCTCTTGCGGGATCTCGACGTTGCCGACGAGCTTCATCCGCGCCTTACCTTCCTTTTGCTTCTCAAGCAACTTGCGCTTCCGTGTCACATCTCCGCCGTAGCATTTCGACAGGACGTTTTTTCGCATGGCCCGAATAGTCTCGCGGGCAATGATGCGGCTGCCGATTGATGCTTGTACGGGAACGTCGAACAGCTGGCGCGGGATGAGCCCGCGAAGATTTTCCACGAGTTCTCGGCCACGAGCGTAAGCGTCGTCGCGGTGCGAGATCAGTGACAGTGCATCGACCGGCTGGCCGTTGACGAGAACGTCGAGCTTGACAAGGTCCGACGCACGCATGTCCTTGAATACATAGTCCAGAGACGCGTATCCCTGCGTGCGGCTCTTAAGCTGGTCATAGAAATCCACTATCAACTCCGCGAGCGGCATCTCGAATTTCATCTGGACCCGGTCCGGATCTAGGTAGATGAGCTCGCGGTAGTCGCCCCGCCGCCCTGTAACGAGGTCCATTACCGCGCCGATATAGCGGGCTGGAGCGATGATGGAGATGTCGAGCCATGGCTCGCGGATTTCCTCTATCTCACCGGGAGAGGGCAGATCGGAGGGGTTGTCGATACGTAGTATCGGCCCGCCTCGCAGCTGAACCTCGTATTCGACGCTGGGAGCTGTGGCCAGGAGCTGAATTCCATACTCGCGCTCCAGACGCTCCTGAATGATCTCCATGTGCAGCAATCCGAGGAAGCCACAGCGAAAGCCAAAACCGAGCGCATCAGACGATTCCGGCTCCCAAGTCAGCGACCCGTCGTTCAACCGCAAGCGCTCGAGGGCGTCCCTGAGCATGGGGTACTCTTCGCTTTCCACGGGATACAACCCGGCGAATACCATCGGTTTCACCGGGCGATAGCCAGGGAGTTGCTCGCGGGCTGGGTCGGACGCCAACGTGACTGTATCGCCGACCCGAACGTCTTGCACGACCTTGAGTCCGGTGGCGATGTACCCCACCTCGCCTGTACCGAGTGCTACGGCCGGGTGCAATTCGGGGTCGAAGTAACCCACTTCAAGGAGTTCGACCTCCTTCCCATTCGCCATCAGACGGATGCGATCGCCTGACGCGATGCGACCGTCGACGATTTTGACGTACGCGATGACGCCCTTGTACGGATCGTAGTGGGAATCGAAGATGAGGGCCCGCACCGGGTCTGTTGGATTGCCGCGCGGTGGCGGCATGTGACGCACGACTGCTTCCAAGATCTCTTCGACGCCGAGCCCAGTTTTCGCGGACGCATGGACGATCTCATCGTCGAGAAGCCCAATGAGTTGCCCGACTTCCACTGCCACCTTCTGCGGATCGGCACTGGGAAGGTCGATCTTATTGATGACGGCAACGATGGCCAGGTCCTGTTCGAGGGCCAGGTAAACGTTCGCCATCGTCTGTGCCTCGATCCCTTGCGCGGCATCGACGACGAGAAGTGCTCCCTCACACGCGGCCAGGCTGCGGCTCACCTCGTACGAGAAATCGACGTGCCCCGGCGTATCAATCAGATTGAGCTGGTACGTTTCGCCGTCCCGGGCCGTGTAACTCATGCGCACGGCGCGCGCCTTGATCGTGATGCCCTTTTCCCGCTCGAGATCCATCGAGTCGAGAAGCTGGGCTTTCATCTCACGCTGGGAGACGGTATTGGTTTGTTCCAGCAACCGATCGGCGAGGGTCGATTTACCGTGATCGATGTGTGCGATGATCGAAAAGTTGCGAACTTTCGCGGTCTTCGTTGACGTTTCTTCGCTCATTCGCCTGAGTCGTACGTCCGCCCGATGCCAGTCGCCGAGTATAGCCCACGGTTGTCGCGTCGGCTGACAGGCGGGCAACCGGGAGGTCAGTCATCGGCGCGTGGGGGCCGCGAGGCGACGCAGTGGTGGAATGCGCCGGGCCAAATGACCGAGAACTTCCGATACCTCGGGAAGTCGCAGTATCCAGGCACTGCCGAGGTAGACGATCACGACGACGCCAAGTGCGAGCAGAAAGACAACGATCTGTTGAAGCCGCGGCCCATTTCCCGGCTTCGTCGCTTCGGCGAGTGGATCAGCCAGACCCGCAGCCACCAACGCGGCGACCGCCGCGCACGCGGCGACCTTGAGCAGCCAGTCCCGAGTGTTCTCCGAGGCGCCGCCTATTCGGCCGCGGAGAACAACGATCAAGATTATCGCCTCGACCGTCGTGCTCAGACTCAATGCCAGAGCAAGTGCCAGATAGCCTAATTGGTCGAGGAGCACGACACCGACAACGATGTTCAATGCCACTATTCCGATACCGGCAATGACGGGCGTTCGCGTATCGTGCATTGCATAGAACGCGCGTGCCAGCGCCTCTACCAGGGCATAGCTGATAAGGCCCGCGGCCAGGAAGGCCAGTGGGGCCGCAACAAGTGAAGTCGACTCAGCCGAAAACGCGCCGGTCTGGAAGAGCGTCTGCACAATCGGTAGCCGAAACGCGAATAGAATCACCGCGGCCAGAAGCGACAGAAAGAAGAGCGGACGCAAAGCGTTGCCGAGAGTGGCGCGGAATGCGGTCGTGTCCCCCGCCTGCCAGAGCCTCGACAGAGTTGGCAAGATCACGGTCGAAACCGACAACGCGAGGACACCGTGGGGGAGCATCAGGAGTTGCCAGGCATAGTTCAGCGCTGAAACGCTCTGCTCACCCGTGCGCCAGGCGAGGTTGGTGACGGCAATGAAGTTCAGCTGAAACGCCGCCTGGCCTATCAGACGGGGGGCGAGGAGGCGCGCTACCTCTCCAACTCCTGGAGTAAGCGGGTTGAATGAGAACGAATAGTGCATTCCGGATCGCACGAGCCCGGGAATCTCGACCAGAAGGAATCCCATTGCACCGGCGACGACGCCGATAGCCACTCCGTAAACACCGATGCGCGGCCCGAGAACGAGCGCGCCCAGGATGGTTGCCGCGTTGTAGACGATGGGCGCAAGGGCCGGCAGCGTGAAAAGGTCCTGACCTTCGAGGATGCCTTTGACGGCGATGCCAAATCCAAGGAAGACAGGGGAGAGGAGGAGGAGGCGCATGCAATCGACGGTGATTTGCTGTGCCGCGCTACTGGCACTCGGGGCGACGACATATCGCACGAGTTCCGGCGCAAATACCCAAGCGGCAGTCGCCGTCAGAAAGACCAGGACTCCCGAGATGTTTAAGATTACGGACGCGAGATTCCAGGCGGCCTCGTCTTCGCCGTTCCCCAGAAATCCGGAGAATACGGGAATGAAAGCCGAACCGAACGCTCCGGCCATGATCACCAGGAAGAGCAGGTCCGGGATGCGAAACGCCGAGACATAGGCGCTGTAGGCTTCCGAAGTGCCGAATTGGCGTGCCAGCACAATTTCCCGGACAAGTCCCAAGAGTCGGCTGACGACGAAGGCGCCGGCGACGATCCCGGCTGATTTGAAAAGTGAATGGCGCCGGCGGCGGGATCCCCACTCACGCTCAGTCACCGGTGGCCCCACCCGCGGCCAGCCCGGCCACTCTGTCGAGTCTAAGGTGGGTGTTGGGTGTTGAGGTTCGACTTCAGCGGGCTGAGCGTCTGGCGTTCGCATCTTGAGTCGGACGGGCGAATTTGGTACGATGTACTGTCCGTTGCCTCGGCAACGGGTCATTTTTTGCTCTCGATTTGCGGAGGATTGACTA
>JAICRA010000053.1 GCA_025937615.1 Thermomicrobiales bacterium
CACATGATCTTGCAAACGCTCTATCAGCAGGGGATCAAGCACCAGGTCAATTTTCTCGACGAGTTCCACGTCCTCGACCTCTTAATCAGTGATGACGGCCGTGCCTGCGGGGTCGTCGCCCTGGAACTCAGGACAGGCGAGATCCACACGATCCATGCCAAGAGTGTGCTCTGGGCTACGGGTGGATTTGGTCGCATCTTCAGCGTCACGTCGAACGCAATGGCTGGCACCGGAGACGGTTTCTCCATCCCCTTCCGCCGCGGTGTGCCCCTAATGGACATGGAGTTCTATCAGTTTCACCCGACCGGAATCTACAAGTTCGGCATCCTCCTCTCCGAGGCAGCCCGCGGAGAGGGCGGCATCCTCCGCAACGGTAAAGGCGAGGCATTCGCCGAGCGATACGCCCCGACGCTCAAAGATCTGGCGCCGCGCGACATGGTTTCCCGGTTCATATATCAGGAGATTAAAGAGGGGCGAGGTGTCGACGGCAAGGACTATGTCTACCTCGATCTCTCACACCTTCCGGAAGACGTCATCGACAAGAAGCTCCCGGACATCACCGATTTTGCCAGGACGTATCTCGGGATCGAACCGAAACGCGACCCGATGCCGATTCAACCGACCGCGCATTACGCGATGGGCGGCATTCCCACCGACCTCGACGGCCGGGTCCTCTCGGACGCGGACGGCAACACCATTCCAGGACTCTATTCCGCCGGAGAGAACGCCTGCGTCTCCGTGCATGGTGCAAACCGCCTTGGCACCAACTCACTGGTCGACCTCGTGGTGTTCGGTCGACGCGCCGGTCGACACATGCTGGAGTTCGGCCGACTCAGCGACTTGCCGCCTCTGCCAGTCGATCCCGAGTTCGTGGCTCAGGCTCAGGTCTCCGATCTGCTTTCGCGGCCGAAAGGCGAGCGAATTGCCGATCTTCGCCAAGAACTGCAAACACTGTTGATGGACAAGGCCTCGGTCGTCCGCAACGCGGAGAGTTTGACCCAGGCAAAGCAAGGCATCGCGCGGCTTCGCTCGCGATACGCGTACGCCGGCATCGACGATCACGGGCCAACATTCAATACCGACCTCACTGAAGCGCTGGAGCTGGGGGCCATGCTCGATTGCGCTGAGGCTTTGGTCGAAGGAGCCCTCGCTCGCGAAGAGAGTCGAGGGGCACACTATCGCACCGACTTTCCCGAGCGCGACGACGCAAACTGGCTCAAACACACCATGCTGCGAAGAACATCAGGGGGCTTGGAGCTGTCCAAGAAAGCAGTCTCGATCACGGAGTTTCAACCTAAAGAGCGGAAGTACTGAGGCCATCGGCCTCGCATCGCTGGCCGCCGTTCTCGTCAAACGAGGACTGGTCCGGGTTTTCTAGGTGGTTTTGAGGAGTATCGAATTGGACTACACGTTTCGAATCAAGCGCTATGACCCCGACGTCGACGTCAAACCGCATTTCGAGGAATACACCGTAGGACTGGAGCCGAGCGACCGGGTTCTGGATGGATTGAACGAGATCAAATGGAAACAGGACGGGACGCTCACCTACCGACGCTCCTGCGCCCACGGCGTCTGTGGTTCCGACGCGATGCGCATCAACGGCCGCAACTACCTGGCGTGCAAGACCCTGATGAAGGAGCTCGGGAAGAAGATCACCATCGAGCCGTTGATCGGATTCACAGTCATCAAGGATCTCGTCGTCGACATGGATCAATTCTTCGCCAGCTACGAGGCGGTCAAGCCCTATCTCATTGCCGGCGACGCCCCGGCATCTGAGGAACGACGGCAGACGCCTGAGCAACTCGACCGCTACGAAGAAGCCACCAAGTGCATCCTCTGCGCAGCATGTACGACCTCGTGTCCGATAACCTGGACGAACGAGAGCTTCGTCGGTCCGGCGGCAATCGTGAACGCCGCGCGTTTCATCTACGACAGCCGGGATGAGGGCGCCGCCGAGCGACTGCGCATCTTGAACACGCAGTCGGGCGTCTGGAGGTGCCGCACGATCTTCAATTGCACCGATGCCTGTCCGAGGGACATCAAAGTGACGAATATCATCGAGGACGTCAAGCGCACGCTGATTCTGGAACAGGTTTAGGCGCGGGAACTGGAGCGGGAAAGGGTCTGGCATGGAATCGCTCTGGACCTGGCTCAGCACGCCTCCCGGCAAGAGTGAGGTGCTCGATCTCTTCGGCGCGCTCTGCCTCCTGTTCTTCGCGCCCGGATTCGTGCTCTCGGCCTACCTTACGGGACCTGGCGCGGATCGATGGGCGAAAGATCCCATTCAGTTCGCAGGAATCAGGTATTGGGCAACGATCGGACTCTGGCTATTTGGCGTCGGCCTCTTCTTCTTTGGCCTACGGGTGTTACAGATTAACCCGCTGTCATTCGGCGCACCCATTTGGTTGATTTTCAGCATCCTCGCCGTAGTCTTCGCCGCCACCCGCTGCGTTGACTGGTGGATGACAGTTTATCCGGCGGAGCGAGGACGCCGCGTCACAGTAGAAACTGTGCATCCACTTTCCGACCTAGGGAGCCGCGTCACCAACCCAGCGTCGAGGCAAACAATTCCCGAATCGACGGTTCGAAGGTAGGCACCAGCATGCAGAACGCCCCGCTCTAATAATGAGCGAGGCGTCCGAGATTGGCCGTGCACCTCTTGTCGACCTCGCCGCCCCAGCTTGTCGCCGGTCGCTGGCTCAGGTCAGGCTTCCCCACGTCACCCGGGGAGGTCGGTTTACGGCTGCTACCTTCCGGTCCTGACCGGGTTCGCCGTTCCCCGCCGCGCGGGACCTTTCCGTCATCGCCGCGTGCCGTCGCCAGTCCCGAAGCGCCGGACCTCGAAGAGGAGTTCAACCCCGCTGAGGCGGGTTGCGGGTACAGGGCACCGCCAGCTCCCCATCTAGCACGACCGTTCTGAGTGTAGTTTTCCGTCAAGCTGATGTCAAAAAGAGACCCACAGATCTCACTGTCCGGGCGCCACTCAGGGGCACACAAGTGGCCATGACTCTGGTTGCGGCCCAGCGTCAGCCATGTCTGGATTTTCGGACAGCCGGCGCAGGATTCTCACCCGCAGGTCGTCACAGCATCGCACCTGGCAGGACAGCCGCATGTTCGGCGGAATTTCATCGAGTGTGGCGAGCTTGTCGCGCTCGGCATCGGTCATCGGCCCTGGATCGCCGTCCAGAATCTGCACTCTGCACGTCGTGCACCGCGCATTGCCGCCGCAGCGATGCAGGATATCGACACCGGCGTCCATGATGGCCAGCACCAGTCGTTGACCATCTTGCGCGCTGGCCCGTCCAATTCCCTCCATGTCAACCGTCGTCACGAATCGCCCACCTCCCCGATTCCGAATCGTTCCGCAGATCCCATCTGTCGAGATCCCACCCGCAAACTACGCGCATCTCATGCCAACTGGCGCCCAGTCAGGCGTGGTAGCGCGGGCCACCGACCAACCGCTGTCTGAAGCGCTCGGAGAACTCCGCAGCGTGCGGGCCAGCCAACACTACCGATCCGCTATGTCCGTGCCGGGACGACCCGGTAACGAACGCGTAGACGATCGCGCCTTCGACGAACCGGCGCTCGCTGTAGAAAATCTCGACGCTAATCCGAGCGAAGATGTCGAACGCGACTCGATCCGCGGTCATGAGATCCGAAATCGGCCGATCGACCCAGAATTGGAGGGTAACGTGATGCTCGTCGAGTTCCGGTTCGCCGATTAGGTGAACGTCCTCAACATCGGCCACGAGCCGTTCGGCTTCGATCGCGAACCGAATGTTTGCGTCGGTATTTTCCGCCCAGCCTTGCCCGAAGCGGGTGCTCAGGGCCTCCATGATGTCGTCGACCATGCGGTCGCTTCGCTCCCTTAATCGCTGCGTAGTGAACTGCCACTGAACCACGCCAATACTAGCGTCGGCGGCCCAGTCGCGCCTCAGGGCACGCCGCCGCGAAGAAGGTCAAGCCCGGCGGCAGCCCACACGTGCGAACTTGCCGCTGGACTGCGCCGATGACCGAAATGCTTGCGCGGGAAGCCCTCTGCTAAGCTGTGCCGGTATCTAATTCAGCTGTAAGGAGCATGTCGGTTGGTGCAGCGAGTTCTCGACTGGGTTTTCAAACGGGAGCGGGAAAAGCCTGATGTCCCGTTGTGCCCCAATCACGGGGGTCCGATGCAGATGCGCGGCGTCATCGGCCGACCGGCCCGCTTCAGCTACCAGACCGAAGAGACGTACACCGTGATCTACTTCTGCCCGATTCCCGGTTGCGCCGAAACTGCGGAAGTGCAGCTCGCGATGACCCAGATTCCCGTGCCGGGAGCGGCGCCGCGCCGGCCGGATTACGTCCGGCGCGACTGAGCGGGCGCGTCGGCGGCGATATTTTCGTCCTGGTATGCCCCGTCGTAGCCACGAGCAGTCGGCGCATCGAGCGTAAAGAACACCAGCTGCAGCAAGCGAGCAGCGCGTTCGATCCGGATGCCGGCCGCGTTCGCGACAATCAGTAACGCTGTCGACCGGCCTCGGTACCCCGCGTCCCAGACTGCGGTCGCGAGCGTTGCTCCGACGCGGCAGAGACTCGATCGCGGCCTCCCTAGCGCCATGATCGTTTTGGGGAGATCGACGATTTCGTTGAAGATGATCTGGTATGGCCCGGGTGGCAGCTCCAGCCAGCCCGACTCATCGAACGGCAAGGTGCGAACATCGGGGAGCGATCGGCTCGCGTTGGATCGTCCAATGCCCCCGCCGTTCACAAACTCGCCGACCTCGGCGATGCTCAAGTCGAACCCGTTGGGCTGCAACTGATCCTCGATCGAGTGATAGCCGGAGATCAGCGGCCGAGCTCCTTGAATCAGCTCCAATAGCCTTTCCCGGCCCAAAGCACCACCCAGCGGAACGCGATCGTCTTCGCTCATGGAACTCCAACTCGCTTGGCCGCGAAGACGGTGTCGCCTTCGACCTTGACGGCAAAGGTCTCGACCGGCACGACGACCGGGAAGTTAGCCGGCAGTCCGGTGCGAATCTCGAACGCTCCTCCATGCATCGGGCATTCGATCTCGTCGCCAATGACTTCACCATCGGAGAGCGGCGCATCTTCATGCGTGCACATGTCGTGGAGCGCGAAGAACTCACCCTCGAGATTGATCAGGGCGACCGGGTCGTTCCCAACTTCGACGTACATCACCTCGCCGGGACTTAGGTCGCTCGTCTTGGCGACCTCATGCCACTCCAGATTCTCTGTCAAGGAAACCTCAGTCACTTCTACCAGGGGATCTGCCGACCTGTCCGAAAAGCTAGAGAGAATCATCCGCGGGCGGGACCCCATAGATCCCTGCCTTGAGCACCTTGAGCCCGAGCATGGCGCACTTCATCCGCGCGGGGCTGATCGGAACGCCAAGCTCCTCCAGGAGATCCTCGCGGCTGATCGCTTTCACCTCATCCAGCGGCTGTCCGTCAACCATCTCCATCAAGATCGAAGCTGCCGCCTGGCTGATCGCGCAACCGCGTCCCGAAAACCGGACCTCGGTGACGCGCTCGCCGTCTGTTCGCACGTCGATTCTGATCTCGTCTCCGCAGAGCGGGTTGACGTCTTCGTATGAAAAATCCGCGGGATCGAGGGTGCCCCGGTTTCGCGGGTTGCGATAGTGGTCGAGAATCGCCTCCCGATACAGGCTGTCCGTCACGTCGTTCCCGCCCTACGCCGCGAAGATCGCCCGCGACCGTTGGAGCCCGGCTACTAGGCGGTCCACGTCTTCATCGTCGTTATAGACATAGAACGAAGCCCGAGCTGTGCCGACGAGCCCCAGCCGATCCATCAGCGGTTGGCAGCAATGGTGACCGGCACGCACTGCCACGTTCTCCTCATTCAAGATGGCCGCTACATCGTGCGGGTGGATATCGCCGAGCGTAAACGACAGGACACCCGCGCGGTCCTCTGCATTATCAGGACCATACACGCGAAGATCGGGCACGCTTCGCAGCCGCTCCAGGGCGTTCGCCGTCAGTGCCCGCTCGTGCTCTCGCACGGCCGACATCCCGATCGCCTGTAGATACTCGACTGCTGCGCCAAGTCCGATGGCGTCACCGACCGAAGGCGTTCCCGCTTCAAATCTCGCCGGAACATCGGCCCAGGTCGAGCGCTCGATCGAGACCTTGCGGATCATTCCCCCACCGCCCATGAACGGCGGGAGCGGCTCGAGCAGGCCTAGCTTGCCGTAGAGCGCACCCGACCCCATGGGTCCCAGCATTTTGTGCCCGGAAAAGGCAAGAAAATCGGCATCCAGCGCCTGAACGTCGACCGGCATGTGCGGCACACTCTGCGCTCCATCGACGACGGTTACGGCGCCGGCGTCGTGCGCCAGCCGAATGATCTCGGCGGCGGGATTGATCGTGCCCAAACTGTTCGAGACGTGAGGAAACGCCACTAGGCGGGGTCTCTTAGCCAGAAGCTCCCGCAGATGGTCGAGATCGAGTTTACCATTATCGCTGAGGCGAACGGCCTCGATGCGGGCATCCTTGTCTTCCGCCAGGAGCTGCCACGGCACCAGATTGGAGTGATGATCCATCGTTGTGACGACCATGAGGTCGCCGGCCACGACGTTGCGCCGGCCCCATGTCTGGGCGACGAGGTTGATCGCCTCGGTCGTATTGCGAACGAAGACGAGCTCGCGCGCATCCTCGGCGTTGACGAAGTCCGCCACCATATGCCGGGCCGCCTCGTACTGCGCGGTCGCCCGCTCGGACAGGTCGTACACGCCACGATGGATGTTGGCGTTCGTCTCGCGGTAGTACCGGTCGACGGCGGCGATGACCTGCTCCGGTTTCTGCGAGCTCGCCGCACTATCAAGAAACGCCAGTCGCTTCCCGCGCTCGCTTCCGGACGCAAGGATCGGGAAATCCTCCCGTAGTCTTGCCCAATCGATGGCACTGCCAACAGTTGTGACCATGAGCCGACTTCCTTCAAACGAGCCCCGCGGGAAGGACAAAAAATCAAATACCAACCTTCCGGGCAATCGCCGTTTCGAGGAAGCTCTGAATCTCTTCGACCGGCACCCTGTCGATGATCGGCCGGAAGAATCCCTCGACGATCAAGTTCTGCGCTTCTGATCGGGGTAGTCCCCGCGCCTGCAGATAGAACAGGTGCTCCTCCTCGACCTGGGAGACCGTCGCGCCGTGCGTACAGCGGACATCGTTGGCGGCGATCTCCAGATTCGGAATCGAGTCGGCGCGCGCCGTCCGGCTGAGGATGAGATTGCGGTTCTGCTGGTACGCGTCGGTCTTCTGCGCACCCTCCTCGACCTTGATCAATCCCGAATAGACAGAGCGGGCGTTGCCCTTCAACGCGCCCTTAAACTCGAGGTCACTCGTGCCATACGGCGACTCATGGAGCTGCCAGGTGTGGTGATCGAAGAACTGGTCGCCATCACCGAAGTACACGCCGAGCATTTCTGCCAGCGTGTTCTTCCCGCGCAAATGGGCGGCAATCGACGACTTGGAGAACTTCGCTCCCAGGGTCACGTGCAGCGAGTTCAGCGTCGCGTCCTCGCCGAGAATCGCGCGCTCCGTCATGAAGTTCCAGACATCGCGGCCCCAATCCTGGACCTGGACGTAGCGCAGCTTGGCGTCCCGACCGACGATCAGCTCGACGACTGCCGAGGCAAACGACTGCGCTTCCTGCGACGGCGACCGGAACGCATCGGCGACGAACGCTTGCGCGCCTTCCTCGATAACGGCCAGGGTATGCGAGAAGACGGCTGCTCCCGGCTCCGAGATGAGGCTGAATGCCCGAAATGGCGCGTCAACAGTGACACCCTGCGGGACGTAGAGAAATGAGCCTCCCTGCCAGAAGGCGGCATGCAGCGCTTGGAACTTGCCCAGCGACGGCTGCACCGCCTGGGTCATGAAGTAACGCTCCACCAGCTCCGGGTGCTCTTGGTACGCCGTAGCGAGATCGGTGAA
>JAICRA010000062.1 GCA_025937615.1 Thermomicrobiales bacterium
GGTGGCGCGCCCGGACTCGGGTCGCATCACCCCGAACGCAGCGGCGCTATGCGTTCGTTCAAGCCGACCGGCCACCGCCACTCGGCCGAGATCGTCCAGGAGCTAACCGTCGACGGGCAGGGACCGGAGGTTGCCTTCTCCGCCACCGCGATTGAAGCGGTGCGCGGTATCCTCGCCACCTCCCACGTTTTCCTCAAGGATCCCCTGCCGGACAAGGAGATCTGGGCTATCTACCGGGCGGCTTACATAGATGAGCCATTCATGCGGCTTGTCAAGGAGGCCTCAGGCGTCCATCGCTACCCGGAACCTAAGCTCCTCTCCGGCTCCAACTGGTGTGACGTCGGGTTCGAACGCGATCCCAACTCGAACCGCGTCGTGGTCATGGCCGCGCTCGACAACTTGATGAAAGGCGCGGCGGGCCAGGCGGTGCAAGCCCTCAACATCCGCTGCGGGTTCCCAGAAACCACGGCGCTCGAGTTCGCGGGGCTCCATCCCATCTAGCGAAATCGTCTGGAGGGTAAGGCGACCGATGATCGTTATCAAGATCGGCGGTGGCGCGGCCATCGGCGAGAGCGCCTACACCAACTTCGCCGAGGATTTGGCCGTTCTCGCCGAGCCGGTGGTGGTCGTCCACGGTGCCAACGCCGAGTTCAGTGAGCTGAGCGGCCGGCTCGGCACGCCACCGCGCATGATCACCTCGTCCAGCGGGCGCGTCACCCGCTACACCGACGCGGCTACTATGGACGCGATGCTCATGGCTTACTGCGGCAAGGTGAACAAGCGCCTCGTGGCAGCGCTGCGAGCCACCGGCGTCAACGCCGTCGGACTGAGCGCCATTGACGGTGGTATCGGCGTCGGCCGGCGCAAACCGGTCCTACGCGGTACTGAAGATGGCAAGAGCAAAGTGCTCCGAGACGACCATGCCGGAACATTGGAGATGGTCGATCCTTCGCTCGTGCGGCTCCTGCTGCAAAACGGCTACACCCCGGTGCTAACCCCGCCCGCGCTCGGCGAAGCGGGCGTGCCGATCAACGTCGACGGCGACAAGCTCGCCCTCGAGCTGGCGACCGCGCTGCTGGCGGACGGCCTGCTCTTCTTCTCCGACACACCTGGCCTGCTCCGTGACCGACACGACGATTCCTCGCTGATCGCAGAGATCGATGCGTCTTCTCCGGAGCCGGCGCTTGCCGCGGCAGCGGGACGGATGGTGGTCAAGGTCGAAGCCGCTCTCGGCGCAGTTGACCGCGGCGTGGGGCGCGTCGTCTTCGCCGACGGCCGCATCGCCAGCCCCATCCGGGCCGCTCTCGAAGGACAGGGAACGACTGTGCGCCGTACGGCTGGCGAGGCACCCTCTGATGCCCAGCCTGTCGTAAAGAACCCTGACTCAAACCCCTATGCAGTCGGGTCGGGCCTGGGTTCCTCATCCAGGGTCTAGGAACGTACTCCCTTCTGCCCTCGGAGCGGGGGAAGGGTTGGGGATGAGGGGTTCTGCGCGACTGTTGGACGCAACCTCGACACAGGAGCAAGGCACGACATGACCATCGGGACGCTCGATCTAGCCCAGATCCAACAACTGGAAAACGAGCACCAGCCTCCCCTCTATGCAAAACGCGAGATCGCTCTCGTCCGTGGCGAGGGGGCATATCTCTTTGACTCGGAAGGTCGACGGTATCTCGACGCCATGAGCAACTATGGCGTGGCGATCCTCGGTCACGCCGATCGCGAGTACGCCACGGCTCTCAGCGAGCAGCTGCAGACCCTTGCCACCGGGCACCAGAGCTTTTATGGCGACGTTCGCGCCGAGCTCCTGGGGGAGATCGCGGAGATCGCACCGGCCGGTTTGACGCGTTACTTCCTCTCGAATTCGGGCGCGGAGGCCGTGGAGGCTGCGATCAAGTTCGCGCGCGTCGCCACCGGACGACCAAATCTCGTCGCGGCCAAGCGAGGCTATCACGGGCGTACGCTAGGCGCCCTGGCCGCGACTGCCGACCAGAAGTACCGCGCGCCGTTCGAGCCGTTGGCGCCGCATGCGACCCACGTCTCATTCAACGACGCCGCCGCGCTCGCGGCCGCTGTCGACGACCAGACCGCCGCCATTCTGCTCGAGCCGATCCAGGGCGAGGGTGGTATATGGCCCGCTTCGCCGGAATATCTCCAGTCCGCGCGGGAGATTGCGACCGCCCGGGGAGCGCTCCTCGTGGCTGACGAGATTCAGACCGGGTTCCGCACCGGCGCCCCATGGGCGATCGCCGCCTCAGGCATAGTTCCCGACATCCTCGTCACGGCGAAGGCCCTGGCCAACGGATTCCCGATCGGTTTGACGCTGTTTACCGAGACCATCTCGGCGGCCATCCCGAGCGGTGGCCATGGCACGACCTTCGGCGCCAGCCCTCTGGCCTGTCGTGCCGCGATCGTAACTTTGCGCGCGTTGCGCGAGCGGGATCTCTATGCGCAATCGGCGACGCTCGGCGCGGACCTCAAGGAACGTCTCGCAGGCCTTGGTAGCTCGAAAGTGCGTCAGGTGCGCGGCCGCGGCATGATGATCGGGGTCGAGCTCAAGGAGCGGGTCACTCCGGCGCTGCGAGCGCTCCAGGAGCAAGGCATCCTCGTTCTTCCCGCCGGCGCCACCACCTTCCGCCTCCTTCCTCCCCTCATCTGGGAGCAGGCGCAGGTGGACGAGTTGATCGCGGCAGTTGACTCAACGCTGAGCTGACGCGCCCGCCGACAAGGCGGCTTCACGAGCCACCTGCACAAATCACCGTCTGTTCTCCGGGTCAGCAGCCGCCGCTTGCGCCACTATCTCATCCGGGTTCGGTCTGCCGGTGCGGATGCAGGGCCTCGTCGACCTGCTCCCGGGTCAGCCCGGAATCCTCGTACGCGAGCTCGCGGACCGTGCGACCGGTTGCGTGCGATTTCTTGGCGATCTTGGCCGCGTTGTCGTAGCCGATCAGCGGGTTGAGCGCGGTGGCCATGCTGATCGAACCCTCGATGTAGCTCTCCGCCTGCTCCCGGTTCGCCTCGAGACCAGCCAGCGCCTTGTCGACGAAGACGCGAGACGCGTTCGCCAGGAGCCGCACACTCTCCAACATGTTCCTCGCCATCATCGGCAGCATCACATTGAGGTCGAGTTGCCCCCACTGCCCGCCGATTGTGATTGCCTGGCAGTTGCCGGTCACCTGAGCACCGACCTGGATTACGACCTCACTGATGACCGGATTGACCTTGCCGGGCATGATCGAGCTGCCAGGTTGGATGGCCGGCAGCACCAACTCGCCCAGCCCCGCCTGCGGACCGGAGGCCAGCAGCCGGACGTCGTTCGCGATCTTCATCAGCGCGGCGGCGAGCGCCGTAAGCGCGCCGGCGGTGAAGACGTAGGCATCACGAGAGCCCTGCGCCTCGAAGTGATTCTCCGCCTCCCGGAAACTCGAGCCCGTGAGAACCGAAAGCTCTCGAGCCATTCGCGATCCGAAGTCGGGATGCGTGTTCAATCCCGTGCCGACCGCGGTGCCTCCGATCGCCAGCTCACGCAGCCCGGGCAGCGTTACCTCGATGCGCTCGATGGCCAGCTCGATCTGGCGGGCATAGCCACTGAACTCCTGACCCAGCCGGATCGGCACCGCATCCATGAGGTGGGTGCGGCCGATCTTCACCACGTCGTCGAACTCTTTGGCCTTGCGGCGAAGGACGTCCCGCAGGTACTGGAGCGCCGGGATCAGCTCGCGCTCGATCGCGACCACAGCGGAGACATGCAGCACAGTTGGGATGACGTCGTTGGATGACTGCCCGAGATTGACCTCGTCGTTCGGGTGAATCTTCCGACCCAGTTCCGCTGAGGCGACCGCGGCGATCACTTCGTTAGCGTTCATGTTCGATGACGTTCCGGATCCCGTCTGGAAGACGTCGATCGGGAACTCACCATCCAGCTCACCGTCCGCGACGGCGCGTGCGCCATGCTCGATGGCATCGGCAACATCTGGCGGCAACAGGCCAAGCTCGCGATTTACCCGCGCCGCGGCGAGCTTCACCAGACCGAGCGCGCGGATGAACTCGGCGGGCAACGGCTGGCCGGAGACTGGAAAGTTTTCGACTGCTCGCTGCGTCTGCGCACCGTAGAGGGCACCAGCGGGAAGCACCACCTCGCCCATCGTATCTCGCTCGATCCGCGTCTCGGTCATTCAGAGAAATCCCAGGTACCCACGAAAGCAACACCACTACGTGTCAAGTTGAACGAAGTGAAGCATCTCGGCTCAACGTCGCGACTTCGCGTACGGCGAGATTCTTTGCCTGCGGTCTTAGCATGACACGCGTGCTCTGTCACAGAGCTTTGGACAAGACTCGGGATCATGTCGCCTGGCTGAGGGCTTGAACCGTCGGCGCGTCACTTGTCAGCTCAGCGTACAGCTCGTCCAGCATCCCGCGCACGGTCGGCACGACCTCCGCGAACGGAACAAAGACCGCCTTGTCAGCCGAGCGCAACTTGATCTCCGCCTCTCCCTTGCCGAGTGTCCGCGAGCTGACCGAGACGCGAACCGGATTGCCAATCAGATCGGCGTCGTTGAACTTGACGCCCGCCCGCTCAGCCCGGTCGTCATATAGCACTTCGATGCCGGCTTTCGACAATTCGTCGTAGAGCCTGTCGGCCGCTTCTTGCGGCTCGGTGTCGTCCGCCCCGCCGATCCACAACAGAGACACTTCGTACGGAGCGACTGAAACCGGCCAGATGATCCCCTTGTCGTCATGGTGCTGCTCGACAACAGTCGCCGAAACGCGCCCGGAACCAATTCCGTACGACCCCATGTAGATCGGGTGACTGACCCCCTCCGCGTCGAGATACTCCGCGCCCAGTGCTTTGGAATAGCGCGTGCCGAGCTTGAAGATGTTCCCAACTTCGATGGCTCGTTCCGCGGTCAACGGAGCCCCGCACTTCGGGCAGGGGAACCCCTCCTCAGCGGATGCGACATCGGCAATCACGTCGGGGGTGTAGTCGCGCCCGGGATTGGTGTTGAGCAGGTGCCAGCCGACCCGGTTGGCGCCAGCTACCAGATTCGGCGTATCGCGCACGCTCTCGTCGATGACGATCAACGCATCCCGCACCGCGACCGGGGATCCGTATCCCGGTTCGGAGCCGATGGCCTGGATCTCCTCGACCGTGGCGGGCGTGAGGCCGCCCTCGCCCGCGGCCTTCCGCAGCTTCGTCTCGTTGACGTCGAGATCGCCCCGGATCACAGCGAAGACGAACCGGCCCGAATCGCCCCTGTAAAACACCGCCTTCGCCGTTTTCGCGAGCGGTATCTTCAGAAAATCCGCGAGCGCCGGGATGGTCGTCGTGCTTGGCGTCTCCACCTCCTCCATCGGCAACGGTGCTTCCCCGGTAGCGCCATCCCGCTGAAACGTGGCCACCTCGCGGTTGTCCGCGTAACCACACTCCGGGCAGATGAGCACGATGTCCTCCCCATAGTCGGAGAGGGCCATGAACTCATGAGAAGCGCTGCCGCCCATCATCCCGGTGTCCGCGCCGACGACCACGAAATCGAGCCCCACCCGGCGGAAGATGCGCTCGTAGGCTCGCCAGTGATTCTGATACTGCGCGTCCAGACCCTCCTCGTCGCGGTCGAGCGTGTACGAGTCCTTCATCGTGAATTCGCGCACCCGGATCAAACCGCCGCGTGACCGAGGCTCATCGCGCCATTTGGTCTGGATGTGGTAGACGACCATCGGCAGTTGACGGTACGAGTTGATTTCCTGCCGCGCGAGATCAGTGACGATCTCCTCGTGCGTCATGGCCAGGACCATGTCGCGATCGCCGCGGTCCTTGAATCGGGTCATCTCCGGGCCGACGGCGTCGTACCGCCCCGACTCCCGCCAGATGTCAGCCGGATGGACGACCGGCATCAGCAACTCCTGCCCGCCGATGGCATTCATTTCCTCGCGGATGATCTGCTCGACCTTGCGCACGACTCGCCAGCCCAACGGCAGCAGACTGTAGATGCCCGCGCCTAGCGGCCGCATGAATGCGGCACGCAGCATCAGGCGATGACTAGGCAACTCGACATCGCCCGGTGCTTCCCGCAGCGTCCGGCCAAACAGATGTGACATCCGCATCGACTGTTGAACCTCACAGTTTCAGGGCCACTCGAGGGCTTCGCGACATGGTGAGGATACCAGTCTGGCCAGACGGAGATGGCCTCAAAACTCCCGATGGTTCAGCGAACCTTTGCCCGCCTTGGGTCGCTTCCCGCCGCGCGATCCTCGATCCTGGCGGCGATGAACAAGAGTGACGAGAGCCGGTTCAGGTAGCCGGGGATCGCCGGGCTCACTTGATGACCGGCATTGCTAAGCGCGACGACCTGCCGCTCAGCCCGCCGGGTCACGGCCCTCGCCACGTCCAGCGCCGCCCCGGGCGCCGATTCTCCCGGCAAGATGAACTCCCGCGGCAGATCGACCAGGGCGGCCAGGGCATCAGTCTCTCCCCCGAGCCAGTCGACGCGATCCTGCGCAAACGCATACGACGCCGGGCGCAGCTCCGGGGTGAACGCCAGCTCGGCCATGATCTCGTAGAGGTCACGCTGCGCCGCGACCAGATCGTCGATCAGGCGCTCGTTCGTCGCCATTGAGCGACCCAGTCCAATAGCCGAGGTTGCCTCGTCGAGCGTCCCCAGCGCGTCGATGCGTGCGTCGTCCTTGGCCACGCGAGCGCCGAGCAAATCGGTCGTACCGTCGTCGCCACGCCCTGTGTAAAACCGCACCTCGGCCCCTCCCGTCACTCTCCCCGGGCGTGACGCACGTGCCGGCATCGCCCGTCCCACTCTACCCCGTGTGGTAGCATCGTTGCCCCGGAGCGCCCCGAGTCCCGCCCATCGCCTGGCCGTTCCTCGGTCACGCCAGGAACTTGCAGTACCGTGAGCTACCCCCAACCTCTATCCGATTCGTTGTTCGAGACCAATGCCAGTGAACCGATTCGCGTTGGCGTCATCGGCACCGGCTTCGGCGCATCGTTGCACTTGTCCGCACTGCGCGAGAATCCCGACTTTCAAACAGCGGCGATCTGCTCGCGCCGCCCTGAGCGAGCCAGAGCGGCGGCCCTCGACCATGGAATCCCAGTCCATCTCTCCGACTTTCGCGAGCTCGTGCGCGATCGGGAGATCGACGCGGTCATCGTCGCCTCACCCCCCCACCTCCATCACGGCATGGTCATCGCCGCGCTGGAAGCGGGGAAGCACGTCCTCTGTGAAAAACCAATGGCCAGGAACCTCGCCGAAGCGAGAGACATGCAGCGCATTGCGGAGCGAGTCGGCACCGTCTCCATGGTCAACAACCAGCTCCGGTTTCTCCCTGTCCGAATGCGTATCCGTGAGCTCATAAGTGAGGGGTACATCGGCGAGCCGCATGCCGCGAGCGTTGTCGTCCATCGCTCCAGTCTCAACGATCCACACGAGCGGCCCTGGGGCTGGCTCATGGAGCAGGAGAAGGCGGGTGGGATGCTGGGCGCCACCGGTGCGCATTATCTCGACGCGCTGCGGTGGTGGTTTGGTGAGGTCAAAGCTGTCGCCGGGGCCGTCTCGACGATGGTTCGCCAGCGGCGGCTGCCTGACTCGTCCGCGATGGCGAAGGTCGA
>JAICRA010000362.1 GCA_025937615.1 Thermomicrobiales bacterium
GCCGGTGATCGGCCGGGATTTCGCGGCAAGCCTCGTCGAGGAGTTCTGGCGGGCGTTCGTGGTCAATGCCGGAATGAGCGCGCACATCGATCTGATCAGGGCCCGTAATGCCCATCACGCGGCCGAGGCTATCTTCAAAGCGGGTGCGCTTGCGCTCCACGCTGCCACCCGCAGGAGTGGCGACCCGGAAGTGATCCCTTCAACGAAAGGCGTGCTCGCGTGAGCCTCTCGATCGCGGTCATAGATTATGGCGCCGGAAATCTGCGCTCCATTCGACGCGCGTTGGAAGCCGCCGGCGCCCAGGTAACTGTCTCATCGGACAGCGGAGACGTGCGTCGGGCCGATGCCGTCGTTTTCCCCGGGGTCGGCGCGGCCGGCGCCGCGATGGATCGTCTCCACCAGCTCGGGCTGGTCGACGTCATCGGCGACGTCGTCGCCGAGGGGCGGCCATTTCTTGGCATCTGCCTCGGCATGCAGCTCCTCTTCGAGCATCAAGAGGAAGGAAATACGCGTGGGCTCGGTCTCCTGAATGGACGCGTCCACAGTCTCAGCCCTCAGGTCAAGGTGCCACAGATCGGGTGGAATCGCGTGCGTTGGGTCGCGCAGGCCGCCGGCTATCGCCCTGCGGAGGAGGATGACTTCTACTTCGTCCACTCCTACGTCATCGAGCCGGAAGACCCCACCGATGTCATCGCCGTTACTCGCTACGGTGAGGTCTTCCCCAGCATCGTCCGTCGCGGCCACGTCTGGGGCACGCAATTTCACCCGGAAAAAAGCGGACCCGCGGGGTTGAAGCTGATCGCGGTTTGGGCTGACTACTTGCGCGCTACTGCCAGAGCCAGGCAGGTGAGCGTCCCCGCATGATCCTCTATCCGGCAATCGATATCCGGGGTGGCCGTTGCGTGCGCCTCATCGAGGGTGATTTCGATCGTGAGACGACCTACGACAGCGACCCCTCTTCGGCCGCTCGCCGTTGGGTAAAGGCCGGTGCGAACTGGCTCCACGTCGTCGATCTGGACGGCGCGGTCGAAGGGAGACCCGTCAATCGGGAGGCTATTGCACAGATCCGCGCCTCGGTCGACGTCCCGATCCAGCTCGGTGGTGGGCTTCGCCATCTCACCGATCTCGAAGATGCGCTTGGCGGAGGCATCGACCGGGCGATTCTCGGCACGGTCGCCCTCCGCGATCCAGAGTTGGTCATCAGCGCCGTCGCGCGGTGGGGTAACCGAATCGCGGTTGCCCTCGATGCCAGAGATGGCCGTCTCGCGACCGATGGCTGGTTGGGACAGACTGATTCAAGCGCTATCGAAGTGGCTCAGCGGCTGGCTCAGCGGGGCGTGCGCCATTTCATCTATACCGACATTCGCCGTGACGGCACGCTCTCTGGTCCCAACATAGAGGCACTCGGCGAGCTCGTGAAGAAGATCGACGCTGACGTCATCGCCTCCGGCGGCATTGCCTCGCTTGAAGACATCAAGGCCGCTAGGGCGACCGGCGTGACGGGAGCGATCATCGGCCGAGCGTTGTACGACGGGCGCGTCAACCTTGGGGATGCTCTGGCGCTTTTTCAACGTACCGAGGCGCCATGTTGAGCTCCTATTCCATCGACGTCCGCAACGGCCTACCCGATACCGGGCCATACCGCAGAATCATTCCCTGCCTTGACGTGACCGAGGGCCGCGTCGTCAAAGGGATCGAGTTTGTCAATCTGCGT
Source organism: Thermomicrobiales bacterium (assembly GCA_025937615.1). The sequence continues at coordinate 1,715 of JAICRA010000362.1, forward strand.
GACGCTGGCGATCCCGTCGCGCTGGCCGCGTTCTACGACAGCGAAGGCGCCGACGAGC
>JAICRA010000248.1 GCA_025937615.1 Thermomicrobiales bacterium
CGTTCGGGAACTGGCTGGACTGCGACAAGAGGAGGAGCCGCGCCGACTCGATAGCGCCGCAGGCGAGAATGAAGAGATCGGCTTCCTGCTCGACGGTGTCCCCATCCGAGTCCCAGTAGAGCGCGCTCCTGGCGCGACCCTGGGCGTCGACGGCGATTTCCTGGACATAACAGTCGGGCCGGAGATCATAGCGGCCGGTGCCGAGCGCGGCCGGGATGAACCGGGTCAGAGCGTTGCCTCGCGTCCCGGTCGGATCGCCGTGCTGCTGGGCAAACGCGCTCTGGTTTGTTGTCGGCCAGCCATTGTAGGGGCAGGACAGCGCTGCGGAGGGCGTTGGGAAGGAGTTGTACCCAAGTTTGGCGCAGCCCTCGTGGAACTTCTGGTTGTACCGTGTGGGCGGGAGCGGCGGACACGGGTAGCCGCGGCTGCGCGGCCCTTCATATTTATTGGCGCCGGCCTGACCGGAGACGCCGAACGCCCATTCGACCTTGTCGTAGTACGGTTCAAGCTCCTGATAGGTGATCGGCCAGTCGGCCAGGTTTGCTCCCGGCAGCTCGCCATATATCGTCTTCGGTCTGAACTCGTTCTCCGTCATGCGGGGGAGCCAGCCGGTCCAGTGGGCAGTGCCACCTCCGACCATCTGCGGCACCGGGCAGAACAGCTGCACCACCGGTTCATCGGCAGCTGATGCCCGGAAGGTGCGCGGATTGGTAAGTGGGTCCGGCCAGAGGTTGTAGCGATGGACATTAGCGAGCTCGTCGGCGCTGAACTGCTCAGGTTTCCACCACGGTCCACGCTCCAGGGCAACGACCCGGAGACCCGCTTCGGTCAACACCTTGGCCGCGGTCGCGCCAGAGGCCCCGGCGCCGATGATGCAGACGTCCGCTCGGTCAGGTTTGCGCTTCGATTGTGAGCTCATCGGCTGCCCTTCTCGGCGCTTGGGTCGGCTGTATCGGCGAAGTACGGGAGCGTGCTGTAGCGCTCGGCGTGGGCTTCGGCTAGCGACGAGGGTCCCGGGAAGCCAATGACGTTCCAACCGGCGCGGTCGCGGTTTCCGCCGTAGATGGGATCGGCGAGGAATCCCTGACGGGTGTGGAGGAGGAGCAGCGGGAAAAAGTCGAGGTCGATCTCCGCCGCGATCTGCTGCAGTGCGGGCTCTAGCGGTGTAAATCCCGCGACCGATTGCTCCTCTTCACGAGCGCGTTCCTGCTCGCGAACTGGTCCCTCCATCATCGCCAGAATCGCGTCCTGCTGATCCGGGGCAAGGTCGGCGAAGTCATCGCCGAACTCGGCGCGGCTTCGCTGAGTCAGCTCTTCGATGCCTTCCAGGTACTTGTGGCGGATGATCTCTATGCGCTGCCGCCAGGCCTCGGCGCGCTTTCCCTCGAGCTGCACGAAACCGCTTCCGTCCGGCTTGGCGTAGACGTAATCGATCCCGGAGAGATAGCGATCGAGAAAGTCGATGGTTCGAGCTTCGCTCGCACCTGGTTCATGGTCGGTTGGGATGATGCGAGCCATCGCGGCTTCGATGGTGAGCCGCTGGAAATCGTCGAAGAATCCCACCTCAGTGTCGTTGACTGTCTTAACGACCATAGGGTCTCCTGGCTACCGCCCGCGCCATCTGTCATTCTCCATGTTCTGAATCCGGTAGCAAAATACGAACCAGCCAACTGGCGGGCGAATTGCAATCGTCCGCGGCTGGCTTGGCTATCGATCGTTGTCGTACCGCCCGTGCCGCGCTAGTGGCGGGCCGGGGCCCTCATTCAGCCGCTACGCCGTTCGCAAACCTAACCGCGTCTTGAGTCGTGCGACCTGCGTCGCGACCTGTGGTTGTCGGCATGGTGGCCTGCAGACGATGACCGGTCGGAGCGGATGCCGCGGAATGAGGCCCGTTGCACTCAAAACGAGACACGCCTCGCATTGAGACACGTCTTGGAGTGACGCGTGCCTTGCCACACGAAATGGATGAGCACCGGTACTGGCGCCTGGCGGCCATTGAATTCGCCGCGCTACCCCACGTTGGTAAGACTGCCGACCCCAGAGAGGTCCTCGGTAACGGCGGGATCGCCGATGTATTCGACGCGAGCCGCCGCGCTTACGTGCGCATCCAAGCTCTTGCTCACGTTGACGGTAACCTGAGCGGCCCCAGATGCGGTCACCGAAGCGAGCCGGCTGGCGAGATCGGCAGCGGCGTACGTCGCGGCGCCGCTCGCTGTGACGGTCTGGCTGTCGACCGTGCCGGCGATCTCCGCCCGGACGTTGCCGGCGACGGTCACGTCGATTGTGTCGGCGCTCAAACTGTCGATGGCCACCGCGCCTGCGCCACTCCCGTCGATGCGCAGCCGGTCGGAGCTGAGCTGCGCGGCCTCGACCCGGCCCGCACCGGCCAGCTCGATCGCGGTCAACTGCTTGACACTGAGGTAATAGGTGATCGGCTCGCGCGTCTTAAAGGAGCGGTCTGGCCGAATCGTCAGTTTGCCATCGCGAACCTCGGTCTCGATTCGCCGCACCACCTTTGGTTGCGCGTCGATGGTGAGCGATTCTGTGTCACCCTGCTCGATAACCAGGGTTCCGGCGCCTTCGAGCGCAACTTCCTGGAAGTCGCTGACATCCCGCACCTCACCACGCTCGTTGGCCGTCACTGGCTCCTCCACGGATGGTGCGACAACGCTGGCGGCGACTGCGCCGTAGACCTCGGCGGCATCGTTGTAATCCCAGCTCTGCATGACTTTGCCCTCGGAAATCTTGGCGAACGCGACACCGCCGACCCGCAGATCGACATCCGAACCGTCGGGTTGGTTAGTTGCCGCGGCGGGTAGAGTCCCCCGAAACGACGCGAGGATGGACGCGGTGTCGTAAGAGGCCACGATGTCGTCGATGAGGAGAACCCCATCCGGGACGATCGTGCGAAACTCGGTGAGGCTGGCTTTAAGACCTGGCAAATCGGGCGAGAAAGCCTGCCCGGTCACCACGGAGCGTCGCGGCGTGTGATTGACGTAATCGGGCGAAAACGTCGCATCGAGGCCGCTCATGTCACCAGTGGCGAGCGCCTGGTTTATCGCCGCGATGGCGCGCCGCGCGGTCGCTTCCGTAATCGCAGCGGAAATCGCGAA
>JAICRA010000388.1 GCA_025937615.1 Thermomicrobiales bacterium
CTCGACGGCGGGCGGGAAGCGCGCGATGCCATCGAGGCGTGGCTCGACAGGTACGGCATGCGCTGCGTCGGCGAGATCGACATCACGAGGCCGCGCTGGAGCGAACGCCCCACCGCGCTCGTGCCTCTGATCCTCAGCAACGTCAAGAACTTCGAGCGGGGCGCCGGCGAGCGGCGCTTCGAGCAAGGGCGGCAGGAGGCCTGGCAGAAGGAACAGGAGCTGCTGGAGCGCTTGCGGGCCTTGCCGGACGGGGAGCGGAAGGCCGAAGAGACCAAGCGGATGATCGACCGGGTCCGCACCTTCGCTGGGTATCGGGAGTATCCGAAGTACGGTATGGTCAGCCGCTACTTCGTGTACAAGCAGGCCTTGTTGGAGGAAGCCCAGCGCCTCGTGCAGGCCGACGTGCTTCGTGAGAAGGAAGACATCTTCTACCTCACGTTCCAGGAGCTCCAGGACGTCGTGCGAACGAACCAGGTGGATGACCGGCTCATCCGCCAGCGCAAAGACGCGTTCAGATCGTATCAAGCGCTCACGCCGCCCCGGGTGCTCACCTCGGATGGCGAGGTCATCGCCGGGGCGTACCGACGTGACGATGTGCCGGCCGGCGCGCTGGTCGGCTTACCGGTTTCCGCGGGGACCATCGAGGGGCGGGCCCGCGTCATCCTGGACATGGCGGAGGCCGATCTCGAACCGGGTGACATCCTAGTCACCGCCTACACGGACCCCAGCTGGACGCCCCTGTTCGTCGCGATCACGGGTCTGGTGACGGAGGTGGGTGGGCTCATGACCCATGGCGCGGTGATCGCCCGGGAGTACGGCTTGCCGGCCGTCGTGGGGGTGGAGCATGCCACCCGGCTAATCCGGGATGGGCAGCGGATCCGCGTGCATGGAACGGACGGGTACGTCGAGATCCTGCCCGCGTCGCAGCCCCCGCTACCGCGCTGATCCGACCCGATGGATACGTCGCCTGGGTGAGGGAGGACACCGATACCGGATCGCGCGAGGCGCTGACTACCTGTTTCGGCTCACCATGACGCGATGCTCGGCCTAACCGAAAACCAACTCGAGGCGCTCGGAGTGGTCGCTCACGCCTGCTCGACCGACCATGATCTCCGCTACGACATCACGCTTCGACTGGACATCTTCCCGGCTGGAGTAGCGGTCAATGGTCCTCTGACGGACGGCGGTGTCGGCCTCGGCGAGGCGCATGTTGATGGCTATACCCATCGTGGTTGTGCCAGACGGGGCGGACGTCCCGTGGGTCGGCTTTGAAGAGGAATTTGGGAACGGTGTAGACGCGCGCCGCCGCCGTGCCGCAGACCGGACACGAAGAGGGAGCGGCCGCGTCTGACATCGGCCGCTCCCGCTCGTGTGTTGCCCCGCATTCAGGGCAGGTGTAGTCGTATTTCGGCACGGACCAAGGATCGGTCAGAACCCCGATTCGCGCTAGAGGCGACCGTCCTGATCCATCATCTCTTTCATGGCGAATGCGGCAATACCGCCTAGAACGGCCTTACCGAGCGGACTGCTCAGGATTTCGTCGACACCACCGCCCTGCGCCTGA
>JAICRA010000143.1 GCA_025937615.1 Thermomicrobiales bacterium
AGATCAGGGAGGCGAATACGGATGGACTGCGCGGTCAGTTTCACGGCGTGGCCGAGACGTGACACCAAGCGGCGCTCGAGACCAGCGGTGGGCACGGGGCGGATGACGATTTCTCGCTCTCGCTCGATCATCGATTCAATACCGAGCGCCTGCGCCCGGATGCGGAGTGCAATCAGCGCCAGAAGATGCTCGACCTCCTCGGGAATTGGTCCGAACCGATCCTCCAACTCCTGGCGCACGTCCTCGAGCTGACGTTCGTCCTCCACTGCAGCGATCCGCCGGTAGATAGCCAGCCGCAATTCGGTATCGACGATGTAGTCGCTGGGGATGAGCGCGGTGAGCGGCAGGTCCATGACTACCAGACCGGCCTCCCGCTGTGGTTCGCCGGTACGAATCTCCTCGACCGCCTGCGCGAGGAGCCGGATGTAGAGCTCGTAGCCGACCGCGGCGATGTGCCCGCTCTGCTCGGCGCCAAGGATGTTGCCGGCGCCGCGAATCTCCATGTCGCGCATGGCCAGGCGCAGGCCCGCGCCAAGCTCCGTCGCCTCTTGAATTGCAACGAGCCGCTCCTGAGCTTCGACGGAGAGAGCCTTGTCAGGTTTGAAGAGGAGATAGGCATAGGCGCGGTTCGTCGACCGTCCGACCCGGCCACGCAACTGATAAAGCTGGGTGAGGCCCAACGTGTCGGCATTGTCAATAATGATGGTATTCACGTTTGGGATATCGACACCCGACTCGATGATCGTTGTCGAGATCAACACATCGAAATCCTTGCGCACGAACCCGAGCACAATTTCCTCGAGTACCTCTTCGTCCATCTGGCCGTGTCCAACACCAAATCGAGCCTCCGGCACAAGCTCGCGCAGCTTGTGGGCCAGCCGGTCGATATCGTGGACGCGGTTGTGCACGAAGTACACCTGACCGCCGCGATCGATTTCGCGCAAGATCACCTCGCGGATCAACTGGTCCTGGGTGGGGGTAACGAACGTCCGGATCGGCAGCCGTGCCTGGGGTGCGGTGTCGATCATGCTGATGTCGCGGATACCGGCAAGCGCCATGTGCAGCGTGCGGGGAATCGGGGTCGCACTCATGGTGAGCACGTCGACCTCTGCCCGCAGCTTCTTGAGAAACTCCTTCTGCCGAACGCCGAAGCGCTGCTCTTCGTCGATGACAACCAGGCCCAGATTCTTGAACCGGACGTCGTTTTGAACCAGCCGGTGGGTGCCGATCACGATATCGACGCTCCCGTCTGCAAGTCCTTGAATCACCTCCCGCTGTTCGGATTTGCTACGCAGGCGAGAGAGCATTTCCACGCGCACCGGGAACGCGGCCAGCCGCTGCTGAAAGTTCGTGAAGTGTTGCAGTGCCAAGACGGTCGTCGGCACGAGAACGGCTACCTGCCGGCCGTCATTGACGGCGCGGAAGGCAGCCCGCAGTGCGACCTCGGTCTTACCGAAGCCGACGTCTCCGACAATCAGACGATCCATCGGCTGGGCTGACTCGAGGTCTGTTTTCACCGCCGCGATCGCCGTCGCCTGGTCTGGAGTCTCGGTGTAGGGGAAGGATGAGGCCAGCTCGTGGTCCCACAAGGTGTCGGGACTATAGGGCTTGGCACGGGCGGTTTCACGTTTCGCGTAGAGCTGAATGAGCTCGAAGGCCATTTCGCGGACCGCTCGCCGCACCCGCCGCCGCGTTTGCTGCCACTCGCCAGAGCCAAGGCGAGTCAGGAGTGGGTCGATGCCTCCGCCTGAATAGCGGGCGACCCGGTCGGTCTGATCGACTGGAACGTAGAGACGGTCGCCCTTGGCGTAATCGACGTGGAGGTACTCGCGTTCGACTCCACCCGTTTCGAGGCGGACGAGACCGCGGAAAATGCCAACCCCGTAATCGACGTGGACGACATAGTCGGAAGGCGACAGTACCGCCGCCAGCGGATCGGTTTCGGCATGCCGACGATGATGCGCGCGCCGGGTCTGCTTGCGAAACCCGAAGATCTCCAGGTCGGCTAGGAGAAGAAGCTTGGATTCCTCCGCCGACCAGCCGCTATCGAGATCCGAGGTCCGGATCTCGAGGGTGCCGGGTGCAAGCGGCAGCGGCGTGACCGATGCGTTCCGCCGCCGGTCCCGGCGCGGAAAGATGTCTTGCTCCTCGAACAGCTCGGTGAGGCGGTCAACCTGGTCGGTGGCGATGACAATTCGCCAGCCGTCCGCCAGACGCTGCCGCACGTTCTCCAGCACATCGCTCAGGCGACCGGCAAAACTAGGTGCGTCGGAAAGGGCAACCGTACGGCTCGGTAGGAGCTCGTCGTCAGCAGGAGTCCCAAGCGACAGTCTTCGACGAGTCTGGAGCGACTCGCGAACGCTCGACCAGGTCGCGACCGGGCTGCGAAGACCCGCTGGCAGCTCTCCGTTGGTAACGAAGGCGTCGCGAAGCTCGCTTGCTTGCCGCTCCAGTTGGGACGCCACCAGCTCAACGGCCGCTGGTTCATCGACGATGACGAGGCTGTCGGGAGTCAGATAGTCCGTGAGCGTCGTCGGGCGATCGAGGAGGTACGCTGCGAAGAGGTCCAGGGAGGGCGGTGTCTGGCCTGACTCCAGCATCTCAATCGTCCGGATCCACTCCGAGCGGACCTCGGGACGCAGCCCATCGAGACTCAACTCGCGCAGCTCAGCGCCAGCTTTCCGCAGGCGTTCCAGGGGAAGCTCAGCAGGCGGCAAGAGGCGAATCTCGCGCAGCCGGTCGTGCGATCGCTGGGTGTGCGGGTCGAAAGAGCGGATGGCGTCGATCTCGTCGCCAAAAAAATCGATCCGGACCGGCAAGTCGGCTCCGGGAGGGAAGAGGTCAAGGATGCTGCCGCGGCGGGCAATTTGGCCGGGCTCGAGCACAAGCGGCGTCACTTCGTATCCGTGCTCGGTGACCCACCGGAGGAGGTCCTCCTGGGACAGTCGGTCGCCGACTTGCAGGAGCCGTGCTGACGCTCGAAGCAGGTCTGGCGGCATGACGATCTGCATGAGCCCGTGTGCCGGGGTAACCAAAATCGGTCCCGGTTCTGAGGTCGGTGGCCGAGAAAGCAAATCGAGGAGCGCTGCGCGCTCGGTTGCCGTCTCCAAGTCGAATGGCAGCTGCTCATATGGAAGTGCTTCGGGCGCCGGCCAAAGCACGGTTAGCCGATTTGGAATGTACTCGGCGATTGCTGACGCCAAAGTTTCAGCGCGATCCGCCCGAGAGGCGGCGATGAGCACCGATCCCGTTTGGCGGGAAATCGCGGCCGCGGCGAGGGCAGCTCTCGCGGAGACTGGAAGATCCGGGATGACGATTGACTGTCGTTCGAGAACGGTAATTGCGTCCGCAACACCAGGATCGTCCAGCAGATGGTCAATGAGATGAGAAAAGGCCATGGATCCCCGAGCCGGGAGCATTGACGTAACTTCAGCAACGCGTCGCGGTGCGATCCGCGGCCGGCAAATCTACCACGGCCGCGGAACCCCACCTCAAGAGGTGCCATCGGCGTACGATACGCTAGGTCGAGGTGAGAATAGCGGTGTCGCTCGTGGCGGATTCTCAGCTTGAGCGTAACGCGGATCGGGTTAGCGGTTATCGCTCTGGTCGCGGGCGTTGCCGTCGTCTATGCGCTCTACCAGGCGCTCGATGAGCGCTCTGCCCCGCCAATCGTCATCGAGGACGCCGCCGCTACCCTGCCCGTCGTCGTCGAGATCCGGGGAGAGGTCGAATCTCCGGGAGTCTACGAGCTTTCGCCCGGAGCGCGACTCCACGACGCGATCGCGGCAGCGGGCGGCTTGACCGGGGAAGCGGATGTCGCGACCGTGAATCTCGCGCGGAGGCTCCGCGACGGTGAATTGATCGTGATCCCCGCGCTCCCCGTTCCCGGCAGCACACCGATGCTCCCTTCGACCGACACTCGTGATGTCGCCGCGGCGGACGGGTCGCTGGCCAAGATCAACATCAATACAGCAACCACCCAAGAGCTCGAAGCGTTGCCAGGAGTGGGGGAAGTTATCGCGGCCCGGATCGTCACCTATCGCGAGCAGCATGGTCCGTTTCGATCTGTCGACGACCTGATCCACGTCGAGGGCATTTCTGACCGAGCGATCGACCGGATTCGAGAGTTGGTGACGACCGTGTCATGACCGGCATCGTTGCGGGAGCAGCCACGCTGATTGGGTCCGCGATCGGTTGGTGGGGCGCCGCGATTGTCGCGCTGCTCATTGTTGTTGTGCTCGCCCTCACGCCGAATCGATCACGCTGGGCCATCTACGCCGTTGCCCTGGCAGCTGTCGTTCTTGGTGCTTGGCGAGCTGAATCCCGTCCTGCGCCGACCCAGATCAATCAGGTCGTGCAGAGTGCCCCAAGTGCACTCGTGGTGACCGCGCCAGCTGTCACCGGCCAGCGGCAATCGTTTGCGATTGAATTGTCTGGCGAACCTGGGCTGCTGGCCAACGGTCTCTCGGCTCGGGTCTGCGTGGTTGCCGGGCCGGTTCCGGTTATCCATCTCGGGGACACTGTGCAGGCGAGCGGCAAACTGGAAAACCTGACTGATCTGCCGATGGGAGACCGTGCCGCAATGTCGGCTCGTGGCTGCGTGGCCAGCCTCTACGCAACATCGATACGAGTTCTCGGCTCTTCGCCGAGCGTGTTCCGCTGGTTCGCTGATTTGAGGACCCAGCTCGACAGCGCGCTGCG
>JAICRA010000052.1 GCA_025937615.1 Thermomicrobiales bacterium
ACGTTCTGCTCCATGTGCGTCGTTTGGGTCTGCATCGGTAGTCGCTTATCGCTCCTCTGATCCGGCCACGCGTGCCGTGGTAACGGCGTCCGTTCGTGCTGGGTATTCATGAAAGCAGCCTACCGGCAGCCAACCATGGCACGATCCACGCGTCCTACCGGGTACGTGGATGGGTCATCTTTCATGCCGGCTGGCACGTGCGTTGCACGAACGTGCGGGGCCGACCCGAGAGCCGCGGATCTGCCATTGTGCGCGCCCATCCTAGCAAGAATCGTGCCACAGTTCACTGTCCATTTCCAGGCGCGAATGGGAAGGGTCGGGGGTCTACGGACCCCCGACCCTTCCACTCACGGGCTGTGCATTGGGGTTGTCGAGACGTTAGACCTGGGTCTCCGTCTCAGAAGCGGAACTGAGGAGGCTGACCATTCACCTTGCTGGTCGCCAAACTGAGGTGTAACAATCGACGCGTTGAGGAGCCCGTGAGTATCTCGCGGGAGCATCCGAAGCACCGGACGCCCCAATGTTGGATTAGCGATGTTGCCAAGACCGAAGCACCGCCTGGCGCGTGGCCTCTACCGCGGCGTTATCGGCTCGATGCCCGTCTTTCTCGAGCTCGCGGATCACGACTTCCGGCATGATCTCGTTGATGCGCATGATGGCGTCGGCGTGGTCCCGGAGGTGTCGCTCCGCCAGCGACGCGACCCGGCCGTCACCCAGAGCGGTGGCGGTCGTGTGCAGCATGGAGTAGCTGATGGCCGCCAAGCTGAAGGCCGCGTAGTCGTCGCGCAGACCCTTGGAGATGCCTTCGGTGCGCACGAGGTCGATGATGCCGGCCGCTTTTCCGACCAGCGCTGCACCAGCCTCTTTGATCGGCGTACCGATGGTCTTGCCTGTCTCCTCCTCCAACGCCTTGAGAGTGTCCCGATGCTCCTTGACCATATCGTGGAAGTCGCGCACCGCCGCCAGAGCCACCGGATCGTCCTTGACCTCCGTCAGCTGGCGGTCGAGAGCTTCCTCGATATGCGATTCGAGCGCGGCCATATCGCTCACGTAGTCCGCAATCGTCTGTTGATGTTTGTCGCTTACCTCTCGTGAAGCAGTCTGTGCCATCGACTCGCCCTTCCTGGAACTGCGCGGTAAAGAACTGTCCGGACTGCGTTAGTCCGAAGCGCCCGAGCTCGAGCTCGTCTGCCCGGATGAACCCTGGGCTTGTTTCAAGCCGTCCGAGATGTTCCTGATCGCTTCCTCCACGGAGATTTCGGAGGCCTGCGCCGCGGCTTGAATTGAGTCCATCGTGATGTGGCGCGAATCACCATGGCTCTCGTTCAGCTCCCCGCAACCGCAATCGAGGCACATTGTGCTGACCCTCCCGGCCAACTGACCGTATGCACCCGGTGTGCCGAATATCACCAATCTTCGCGTTGCCATTGCACGCTTGCAGGTTCTATGCCACGTTGCGACCTCGGCTTACCAGCGGCGAATCCGGTGTCGATTGGGCGGAGGTGGTAGAGTCGGTGTGAATCTCAACCGATTGACTGCCGTTTCTTGTTGTTTCGTGGAGAGAACGTGGCGTACCGAATCTTGATCGCTGACGACAGCGCCGCAATTCGCGATGTGCTGCGCGAAGCACTTGTCGATGAGGGCTATGACGTCGCCGAGGCCGCCTCCGGCGACGATGTGCTGGCCGAGTTCAATGGCAACGGCGCGCCAAAGCCCGATCTCGTCCTCATGGATATCCGTATGCCGGGGAAAGATGGGATCGAGGTCCTACGCGCGTTGCGGGCGTCACGCGATGCGGAGCTGCCGATCATCGTCATGACGGCGTTTGGTTCCGCGTCGACGGCGATCGAGGCGATGAAGCTTGGGGCATTCGACTATATCGCCAAGCCGTTCGAGCTGGAGGAAGTCACTGTCGCCGTTGAGCGCTTCTTCGAGCGCCAGGACCTGAGCGACCGGGTCGTTCGTCTCCTGGTCGAGAGCAACCGGGACGAGATCCTCATCGGAGACAGTCCCGCTATGCAGGATATCTACAAGACCGTGGGTAGGGTGGCGCGATCGGACGCGACCGTGCTGGTCTCAGGGGAGACCGGGACGGGCAAGGAGCTCGTGGCGACGGTTATTCACCGCAACTCGACCTACTCCGCCGGGCCCTTGATCAAGGTCAACTGCGCGGCCCTGCCGGAGACACTCCTGGAGAGTGAGTTGTTCGGGCACGAGAAGGGTGCGTTTACGGGCGCCGTCGCTCAGCGCAAGGGTCGCTTCGAGCTTGCCAATAAGGGAACCATCTTTCTCGATGAAGTCGGTGAAATGACCCTTGCCACGCAGAAAAAGCTCTTGCGCGTGCTCCAGGAGCGGGAGTTCGAACGCGTTGGCGGCACCGGCAGCATCAAGGTCGATACCAGAGTAGTTGCCGCCACGAACAAGGATCTGCCACGCGAGATCGAGGCCGGAAACTTCCGCGAGGATCTTTATTACCGGCTGAATGTCATCGCCATCGAGCTGCCGCCGCTGCGCGAGCGCCATACGGATATCCCACTGCTGGTCGAGCATTTCCTGCACAAGCATCGATACGGTCGTGGCTCTGCCCCGGCACGCATCAGTCAGGAGGCGATGAGTCGCTTGCTCGCGCACGATTGGCCCGGGAATGTGCGGGAGCTGGAAAACACCATCGAGCGGGCGGTGATCATGGCTAGGGGTGGTGTCATCGCTGCCGATCACGTCACCTTCCCGGGACAGGAGACGCGCCGGCCGGTCGACGTGGCGCAGGCGATTGCGGATGGCACGTCGCTGGATGCGTTCCTCAAGGACATGGAATCGCGATACCTGCGAGAGGCGCTGCGGCAGGCTGGCGGTAACGAAACGGTCGCGGCCGGGCTGATTGGGATCGACCTGGAAGAACTGCGAGGCCGCGTTACGCGTACAGAGGGGGAGTGAACGCAGTTCCTCCCGACGCCGAGGGGGCGAATCTCCGGAGATCACTGCCGACGATGACGCGTGGCACAGTGCGTGCGGGGACCGTGCAAGCGAGAACGCGCGTCGCGGCCGGCTGTGGTCAGTCCGAAAAGACCAAACGACAGTCGGAAGTCAGGTCATGAGCGGAATGGTGCTGGTCGTCGACGACGACGAAGGGGTACGCGCGGTCATGGCGACCGCTCTCGAAGACGACGGCTGGACCGTGGAAACCGCGGAAAATGGCCGCACCGCCCTAGAGACGCTCAACCGGGCGCGACCGGAAGCCATCATCCTCGATCTCAGAATGCCGGTCATGGATGGGCTGACCTTTGCCGAGCGCTATCGCCAGTTTCCCGAGCCGCGCGCGCCGCTCATCCTGATCTCGGCCACGGTCAGCGACACAGCTGTGAGGGCCACCGGCGCCGTCACCGGGCTGCGGAAGCCGGTCGACCTCAACGTACTGCTCGACACGGTGAGAGAGTTCGCGACCGAGAAATCCGCATAGCCATCGCAGAGGCACAGGAATGGGGGCCGTACTTGCGGCCCCCATTCTTGTCGCTGAGTGGCGAGACAGCTATCGGGTAGCAACAATCGTTCGCGACCCTGGCAGAACCATCCGCTCATTGCGCCCAACCATTCCACCGAGCGTCGCCGCCCCAATGGCAAGAATGATGGCGATCGTCGTCCCCCAGGCGCCAGGACCAGCGGCCTCGGCTGCTGTTTCCTGCGCCTGTTGCGCCGCCTGCTCGACTTCCGCCGGGACCGCGGCCTCGGGGTTCTCGGCGGCTTGATCGGCTGCAGTCTGCGCCTCTTCTGGAACAGCGCCCTGCTCTACGGCCTCCATCGCTACGGGGCCCGCGGCGCCGGCGATATTGCTCACAGTGGAGGCGAAGAATCCGAGCGCGCCAGTGACCGCGGTCGTGGCCAGCCACAGCAGCAGCAGGAGGGTGGCCGCCCCAGTGACGAATCCGTTGAGTGGTCCGTCCGACTCAGAGAGCGTCGCCGCGGCACGCGCAGCCATCCAGCCGCCGACGAAGAAGGCAACGAGGAGGCTTAAACCGCCCCAGATTCCGGCGGCGGTGCCCCAGGTCTGGGGATCGTCATCGCCGCCCAGGGCACTAATGCCGAGAGCTAGCCCGAGAACAGATAAGAAGAGGAGAACTGCGAAGGCGGTGACCACGCCGGCAATAATCGGTCCCCAGCGAATTCGATCTCGCATGGGCACATCAGCTACGTCAACTTCCACTGCAGGCACTCCCATTACTCCTGTCACCGCCGTCGGCGGCAATCCTGTCGAGTCGAAACGTCCGGTCGCGGACGATTCCACCGCTCGGTTTCCAAGAGGGTCGGTGTTCATCCAACTTCCTCCTCTACGCCCACTACGCGGGCTACGGCGAACCTGCCCACGACGAAGCAGGGGTCGAGCTCACCTTGCACCAGATGCCTCTCGGTGAGCCGCGTCTGTCGAGCCACAGACATCAAGCGGGGGCAGCTTCGTGCTCTCCGAGCAGAGCCGGGCGCCGACGACCGGAGCCGACTCGTTTCGACGAGATGAGAGTCACGACCAAGGCTCTATTACAATGATTCGGCTGTCACCGAATCCGCGCGACGCCGAGCGCGTCCGGCGCCACCGAAACTATGCATATGCCGTGCCATCTGAGCGAGAAAGCTTGGATGGACGCGCACGGGTCAGTGAATTAGTACGAACACGCTGCAGGCGTCTCAACAGCTCGAGACCAGGCCGGTCACGGCGCAGCCCCTGGAGGCTGGACACCCAGCGTCAAAGAGAGACGGAGGTGCCCGGCCAAAACGCGCGGCTGGTGTGAAGGTGTCGCCCCGGTGCGTCTGGGTCCACTCTCAAGACCCCGCGACTCCGCACCAGGCCACGGCACACAGGGTCATCGCCGCACAGGCGAGTCGGAGCTGGTCAAGTTCAACGAATTCATCCGGGCTGTGTGCTTGGGCGATGCGTCCCGGGCCGAAGATGGCACCCGGAATCCCGACTTCCGCGTACCAGGCCAGTTCCGAGGCCGCGGTAAACGCCTCAACGCTCGGCTCTCGTCCTGCTCTCTCGATCGCGGACAGCAGACTCTCAGTGAATGGATGATCGGGCGGGGTCTCCGCGGGCGGGAAATAAATGTCGCGCAGCTTCCATGTGAAGCGTGGCGGATGCTGGCGTAGCCACGGATCGGTCTGACTCACCGCTTGGACGAACGACTCGACTTCGTCCCGGATCGTTTCGAACGATTCTCCTGGCAGGAACCAGAGATTATATTCGACCGCGCAGTAGTTCGGTGAGGTGCCAGGGTTCGACAGGACATTGAGCTTCCCGTCTGCGCCGCCACCGGGACCGCCAACGATGATTCCCGGCATGATGGTGTTGAACCCGGCCGGAAGCATCGGATGGTGGCGAAAATTGCCCCACTGTCGCTCCAGGTCCTGTAGGGCGGTCACGATGCGCAGCACTTTCTCGATCGCATTCACGCCGGCGCGGTTGCCGAGTCCGCCAGCATGGACGCTCATGTAGCGGTTTCCGGCGTGACTCTCGCGGCCGTCGATCTCGATCCGGAAGTGAACCAGACCGCCCTCGACCGGCATGATCGCGAGATCCGTCGGCTCTGCCACGAGCACGGCATCGACTGCCGGCAGGCGCCGGAGGAGATGGCGAGTGCTCTGCCCAACCACTTCTTCGTCGGCCACGATATGAGCCCAGAGATCACCAGCGAGGGCGATGCCTGCTTCTCGAATCGCGCGCATAGCGACCAGGGCGCACGCCACGCCGCCTTTCATGTCGGCCGCGCCGCGACCCCAAAGTCGCCGAGCCGCGGATTCGCCGGCCCATGGATCGTGGCTCCAGGCGGCCGCGTCCCCAATGGGGACAACGTCGACGTGTCCGTTGAAAGCCAGCGATCGTCCGGATCCGGATCCCGTAAGCCTCCCGGCCACGACAGGGTAGCGAGGAGGCTCTTCCCAGCGCTCCACCCTGGCGCCGAGATTGGTCAGCCATGTCGATACGATATCTTGACAGCGGATCGCCTCAGTCGAGAACTCCGGGTTCTCCGCCGACTGGCTGTCCGTGCGGCACGCGATCAGCGCGCGAGCCAACTCCTCCAGCGCGGACTGCTGGCGGTCGACCGCGTCCAGGAGTCTCCCAACGATCCGCGGGTCGATCTCGCTGGTGGTCGCCATCGCGTCTCTCCCCGCCGGTGAATCATTCATCTGTCGGGCTGCTAGTGGGCAAGAGAAAGATTCCGCCCGTCCGCACCGAAGAGATGTGCGCGCCGGAGGTCGAGCGCGAGTCCAATACGCTGGCCGGGCTCGATCGGGAGGCGCGCTTCCGCGCGGGCGGTCCATGCAAGATCGCCCGTCGTCGCGCTGACGAAGAGATCCGAGCCGACCGGCTCCACCAGGGAGACCGTGGCCGGCAAAAGCACGTCCTCGTCAAGAGCGCCGGACGATGCCGGATCGAGAACGACGCGCACGTCTTCCGGGCGGATGCCAAGCGCGCTCTCCATGGTGGCACCATCGAGCTTGGCGAGCCGAGTCAGCTGCGGTCGCAGGGGAATTTCCACGTCGCCTGCGCGAAGGACTCCTCCGCCGTCGGAATGGCCGAGTATCCCGGCGTGGATATTGATGCGTGGGCTGCCGAGGAAGGCGGCGACGAAGGTATTCGCCGGTTCGTCATAGACCTCCTGGGGAGGGCCCACCTGCTGCACCTGGCCGCCGCGCATGACGACAATACGGTGGCCCATCGTCATCGCCTCAATCTGATCGTGGGTGACATAAATTGTTGTCGTCTGCAACCGGGAATGTAGCCGGAGGAGCTCCTCGCGGGTCTGCACCCGTAACTGGGCGTCGAGATTCGAGAGGGGTTCATCCATAAGAAACACGGCTGGCTCGCGGACGATCGCCCGTCCGAGCGCGACTCGCTGCCGTTGACCGCCCGAGAGTTGCTCAGGACGGCGATCGAGGAAACTTTCCAGTCCGAGCGAACGCGCCGCACGCCGAACGCGCTGTGCTGTCTCTTGCTTGGAGACGCCGGTCATCTTGAGGGGGAACCCGATGTTCTCGGCGACGGTCATGTGCGGGTAGAGGGCATAGTTCTGGAAGACCATCGCCACGTTGCGATCGGCGGGACGGACGTAATTGACGAGCTTGCCGTCGATGTAGATCTCGCCGTCGCTGACATCCTCCAGCCCGGCGATCATTTTCAACAGCGTGCTCTTGCCGCAGCCCGACGGTCCGAGCAGCACCAGGAACTCGTGGTCCTGGATTCCGAGCGACACCGCCGAAACGGCCTCGGTGTTTCCATACCGCTTGCTGACCTGGAGCAGCTCGACGTGACCCACGTTACTCCTTGAGCGCGCCGGCGATCGACCCGGCGATGAAATAGCGTTGCAGGAAGAGGAAGACGAGGATCAACGGCAGTAGCGAGAGCACCGCGCCGGCCGAAAGCACGCCCCAATTGACGGTGAAGAGGGAGCGCAGGCTTTGGACGCCAACGGTGAGGGTCAGCATGTCCTCGCGGGTGCTGATCACGAGCGGCCAGAGATAGCTCGTCCACTGCGTCATGAAGGTGAAGACGCCCAGGACGACGAGACCTGGCTTCATAAGCGGCAGGATGACCCTGCGGAAGATCTGGAACTCGCTACACCCATCGAGCCGAGCCGCGTTCTCGAGATCACTCGGCAACGACTCGATGCACTGGCGCATCATGAAGATCCCGATCGGGCTCGCCAGCGCCGGGAGGATCAGACCGAAGTACGTATTCGTGAGATTCAGGTTGCGAACGATGATGAATAGCGGGATGAGTGTGGCGGCGAACGGCACCATTAGCGTCATCAGCACGACAAGGAAGAGGGCATCCCGGCCCGGAAAGCTCATCTTGGCGAAGGCATAACCGGCCATCGCGTCGATGAGGACTTTGATCGCGGTCACGGCAGCGGCCACGATCAGCGAGTTCAACGTCCAGCGCAGATAGGGATAGTCCTCCAGCAGGGTCTGGAAGTTGGTGAGCGTCGGTTCGCTCGGAATCCACTCCGGTGGGTAGCTGAATAGCGCGGCGGTGTCCTTGAGCGAGGTCGAAACGACGTACAGGAAAGGAATGACCGCGATGATGCCCGCAACGATGAGCACGCCGTAGATGGCGATCAGATAGAGCGACGATCCGAGCCCTC
>JAICRA010000167.1 GCA_025937615.1 Thermomicrobiales bacterium
GCCCAGGCGCCCATCCCCGATTGCAGGACCAGGGTGAAGAGTGTCAGCGGGATGAGTGCTTTCAGCTCGGGATAGCGGCGGCGCAGCGGAAAGGCGGTCACCGACATGCTGAGGATGAGCAAGCCTTCGACGCCGGTGACGAGCCGGTGGGAGTACTCGACCATCGTCTCGAAGGCATACTCGGGGATGAACTCGCCGTGGCAGAGCGGCCAGGACTTGCCACACCCCTCGCCCGAGCCGGTATTGGTCACGGTCGCGCCCATCAGCAGCACGATGAACATGCCGACCGTCGCCGCCACCGCTAGCCATTTTGCCGCTCGTTCCATGCGGGGAAGTGTAGCGGGTGAAGGGGGAGTCGCCCCCCTCTTATCCTCTCGCCAGAATGTCCCGCGCCTGTGCCTTGTCGATCTGCATCTGGGCGATGAGGGCATCGAGGGAGTCGAAGCGGGCGTCCGGGCGAATGCGCTCCAGAAGATCGGTGGCAAGAGTCTGGCCGTAGAGGTCGCCTTCGAAATCAAGCAGGTGCGTTTCGACCATTCGCTCGCCGCCGTCGACGGTCGGCCGGCTACCGACGTAGGCGACGGCGGGTCGGGATGTTTCGTCGCCCGGCAGCCAGGCCCACGCGGCGTAGATACCGTCAGCCAGCGGCGCCAGCCCGTCGGGCGGGACGACGTTGGCGGTTGGGAATCCAATCTCGCGTCCCAGGTGCTGACCGTGGATGACCTCCCCGGCCACGCGGAATGGACGTCCCAACAGACGCCGCGCGGTGGCGACGTCACCGTTCATCACCGCGGTCCGGACGCGGGAGGAGGAGACGGTCTCTTCACCGTTCGTCAGCCGGGGCACGGCGACCACGCGAAACCCGAGGTCGGCGCCGATCTGCGCCAGGCGCTCGACCGTTCCCGCGCGGTCTTTCCCCAGTGCAAACCCCTCGCCGACCCACAGCTCGCGCAGCCCGGTTTTCTCCTTCAGCCAGGCCATGAAGTCCTCGGGCGACCAGTGCGAGAGCTCCCGGGTGAAGGGGACGACGACGATCTCGTCGAGACCGGCCTCGGACAGCTGCTCCAGCTTCTCGTCGGGCGTGGAGATGCGGCCGGAGAATGCCTCGGGTCGGAGCACCGCCGCGGGAACCGGCTCGAAGGTCACGCCGGTGACGGGGAGATCGAGCTCCTGACCCCGCTGCACGGCTTGCTCGAGCAGGCGGCGATGACCGCGGTGGACGCCATCGAAGGTGCCGACGGTGACGACGCGCTCGCCGGGCGCTAGATCCTCCGCGGCTATCGGGGCGGGGTTCCCTCGGGACTCGCTCACGCCGCGTTCCTCGCCTCGGTGACGACCTTGCGCGGCCGCCAGCCAGAGCCGTCAGGAGTTGCGTCGCCGGTGCCAAGCCACTCACCCGCGGCGTCATAGACCCGGATGGGACCTGAGACATAGCGCTCAGAGGGGATTGGTGAGCCCTGCCGCCAGTGGCGCGCGTCATACTCATCGAGGATGAGCGCTGGCCATTCCTGCACGACAATATCGGGATGCACTGCCACCCAGGGCCAGGCCCAGGGAAGCTCGATCCGGGTTAGCTCGTCGATGGTGATTGCCTGGCAAAGGTGGAACGGACCCGCGCGGAGCCGGACGAGATTGGAGAGGTATGCCCCGGTCCCCAGCGCCGCGCCGAGATCCCGCGCCAGAGCCCGGATGTACGTCCCTTTCGAGCAATCGACGAGCAGGGTTGCGACGGGAGGATCCCAGTCCAACATCTCCAGGCAGGAGAACGTCACGGGTCGTGGGGAGCGAGGGATCTCTTCACCACGGCGCGCCAGATCGTAGAGCTTCTGTCCAGCGACTTTGATCGCGGCGTGCATCGGCGGCACTTGCTCTCCGGGGCCGCGAAAGCGCGCCAGTGCCCCCTCGATAGCGTCAGCGGTCATCTCCGTGGTCCCTGCGACACGGGTGACACGGCCCTCGATATCGTGGCTGTCGGTTTCGACTCCGAAGGTCACTTCGGCCAGGTACGTTTTGGAGGCGTCGTTGAGGAATTCCAGCGTCTTCGTGGCCATACCAACCGCGAGTGGCAGCACCCCGGTAGCGGCTGGATCGAGGGTACCGGCATGGCCGATCTTCTTTTCACCCAGGAGGCGACGGGCGCGGGCGACGACGTCGAAGCTGGTCCAGCCGGCGGGCTTGTCGATGACGAGGTAGCCGTGGAGGGAGGGGGAAACTTTGCTCACCCCTATCCCCCTACAGCGACGGTGTCCGGCTCGGGGATAGCGGCAACCAGCTCGGCGACCTTCGCGATGAAGGCCTGCTTCTCAGCCTCGCCGCCCTCCAGGTGAGCACCCGCGGCGCGCGGGTGGCCGCCACCGCCAAACTCGGCGGCGATGGCGGCCACGTCGAGATCCTTCTCCAGACCGCGCAAGCTGACGCGCCAGCCTCGTTCGTCCTCGTCCTGATAGAGGATCACAGCCACGCGAGAGCCCTGGGTTCCGGACAGGAAGTTGACGATCCCCTCCGCCTCGACCATCTCGGCGCCGCAATGCCGGAAGCCTTCGCGGGTCATCTCGGTCCAGATGATCGGGCCGTTCCACTGGATATTGTGCAGGGCGTGTTCCCAGAGACAGATCGTGGAGCGCGGCTTCAGCCGGAAGAGCTGGTCGACGACCGGCTCCAGCTCTGCCCCGCACTCGACAAGCTCGGCAACGGTGCGGATGGTATGGGGCGTCGTGGACGGAGTGCGCAAGCCGAGAGTGTCGCCGTAGATGCCGGCCAGCAGGTTGCGGGCCATATCCGGAGTCATCTCGGTTCGCCAGAGTTTCAACACCTCGGCCACGATCTCCGCCGATGATGACGCTTCCGGCTCGACGATGTTGACGTCCCCGAAGCGGTCGTTGGTGATGTGGTGGTCGATATTGACGATGGGGAGGTTCCCACTGAGACGGGAGGAATCGTCCTTGGCGAAATTGCCGAGTCGCCTGCGGTCCGCGCAGTCGATCAAGCAGAGCATGTCATACGCGGGCAACTCGTCCCGGCCGTAGACTAGAACCGACTCCACTCCCGGCAGGAAGCGCAGATTCGACGGGAAATCGCCATCGGTGACGAGTGGGTAGGCGTCGACGCCATACTCCGCGAGCGCGAGCCGCATCGCCAGCGGAGACGACATGCCATCGGCATCGACGTTCTGGTGCATCGGCATCAACACGGTCTTGGCGCCACGCAGCAGGACGAGCGCCGCCTCGGCGTCGGCAGGATCGATGGCCCAGGAGTCGTTCACGCCGTTTCCTTCGGAGTCGAGGAGTCGTGGAGGCGAGAAGTCGAGGAGTGAATCTGTCCTTCGCGACTGCTCGACCTCTCGCCTTCTCGCTTCAGCTGTCGTAGGGTCCGGTCGATCTCTTCGGCGTGCTCCATCGAGCGGTCGTCCCGGAAATCGAGGTCAGGAATGATACGCGTGCGCATGCGCGGCTTGAGATGGCCGCGGATGAACCCGGCCGCACCGCGCAGCGCCGTGATGGTCTCCTTGCGTTCGCCATCGGTGCCAAGGACCGAGACGTAGATCCGCGCCGAGCGCAGATCGGGGAGGACTTCGACGCGGGTAATGGTCCAGAACCCGAGCCGCGGATCGTCGATCTCAGAGCGGATGATGTCGACGACCTCCTCTCGGAGGAACTCGCTCATCTGTTGCGTGCGCCGGGTCATGGTGAACTCCGGAAGTCGGAGAGTCGGAGAGTCGGTAAGCCGGTAAGTCAAGAGCTCTGATCGCGCCTGCTTACCGACTGACCGACTTGCCGTCTTACCGACTACGTTCGCGCTACCTCTTCGCGGTGGAAGAACTCGATCTGATCGCCGACCTGGAGATCGTTAAAGCCATCCAGGCCCAGGCCGCACTCGTAGCCCGCCGCCACTTCACGGACATCGTCCTTGAAGCGCTTGAGGGACTTCACTGGCCCCTCGTGGACCACGGTGCCGCTGCGCAGCACCCGGGTGCGGCTGTTGCGAGTTATCCGGCCGTCGAGCACGTAGAGCCCGGCAACCACGTCGCCGCCCGGCAGCTTGAAGGTCTCGCGCACTTCCGCGTAGCCGTCGGTCACATCCTGGAAGACGGGCGCCAGGAGGCCGGTCATGGCCGCCTTCACCTCGTCCAGCAGGTTGTAGATGATGTTGTAGAAGCGGATATCGACGCCAGAGGCGTCGGCCGCCCGCTTGGCGGCGACATCGGGCCGCACGTTGAA
>JAICRA010000304.1 GCA_025937615.1 Thermomicrobiales bacterium
GATGGACTTCGCCGCCGTTTGGCAGGGCAGCGCTCAGTTCGACACCGGGAATGATTTCCACACCGAGGCGTTCCCCGGCCAAGCCCGCCTCGTCGATGCCGGCGACTGTATCGTGATCGGTGAGGGCCAGGATGCGAACCCCACGCGAAGCGGCCTCCTCTACCAGCATCGCTGGTGAAAGGAGACCGTCCGAGTAGGTGCTATGGGTATGGAGATCGATCTTCGGAGTCGAGGAGTCGGGGGGTCGAGCAGTCGAGAAGAAACGACCTTCTCCTCGACTGCTCGACTTCACGGCTCCTCGACTCGCTTACCGTGGCTCCACGACGAGCCGGATGGCGGTGCGATCCTCGTTCTCAATGATCACATCGATGAACGCCGGCAGACAGATCGCTTCGATCCCGGTCTCGCGCAGGTAGTCACGCGCGATGGCGACAGCCTTGACGGCCTGGTTGGTGGCTCCCGCACCGATCGCCTGAACCTCCGCCCGGCCGTTTTCGCGGACGACACCTGCGATTGCCCCGGCAACCGCACTCGGCCGCGAGCGGGCCGAAACTTTCAGGACGTCGCCGTTGCGGTGCTCGACTAGCGCCGCACTCTCTGTTGAGCCGACCGCGCCATTGACATACCCGCCGTTGGTGTAGGGCTGGGTGTCGTCCTCGTCCTCGTAGTCGTCGAACTCGGGCTCAGCCGCGGCAGCCCAGGCCGGTGTGTGCGGCTGACGGGCGCCGCTGTGCGGCTGCGCGGCGGCCTCTGTCTCGCCGCCTTGCTCCGTCCCCGCCTCGACGACCTCTTCGGCGTCAGGTGGATAACTCGCGTTGAACGGATCGATCTTGATGTCACGCAAGTCGAGCTTGGAGAAGAAGCGATCCACGTTGCTGAACCCCCTGAGCACTTGAACGTACGGGCCGCCGATTCGCTCGACGCGCCACACCAATACCTTGCACGTGCACGTGCAGCCGTGCCGCTCACAGACGAGGCCGGCACGTCGCCGGCCACGACCCCGCGTCTCACTCGCGGATTGGTGTCAGTCTAGTACAGACCGCCCGCCATCGGTGCCTGGTCTTGTCACCAGGCCGTTATCCACCATCCTGCCGTAGGATCATCGCGCGTAATCGACCGCTCGGGTCTCCCGGATCACCGTGACCTTGATCTGCCCCGGATACTCGAGGCTCTCCTCGATCTTCTTCGAGACGTCACGCGCTAGCCGTGCCGCCGCGAGGTCGTCGATCGAATCGGGCGCCACCAGGATGCGAACCTCGCGCCCGGCTTGAATGGCGAAGCTCTTTTCGACCCCTTCGAAAGAGTTGGCGACGCCCTCCAGCGCTTCCAGGCGCTTGATGTAAGTCTCCACCATCTCGCGCCGTGCACCTGGCCGGGCGCCGGAGATGGCATCGGCCGTCGCGACGATGAACGCTTCGACGGTCTGTGGCTCCTCCTCGCCGTGGTGGGCGGCGATGGCGTGCACAATTTTGGAAGAGCGGCCCAGTCGCTTGGCGATGTCGGCCCCGATCAACGCGTGCGGACCCTCGACTTCGTGGTCGACCGCCTTGCCGATGTCATGCAGCAGGCCCGCGGTCTTGGCTACGTTGACGTCAGCTCCAAGCTCGGCGGAGAGCGCCGCGGCGATCATCGATGTTTCGAGTGAATGGGCGAGCACGTTCTGACCGTAGGAGGTGCGGAACTTGAGACGCCCCAGGAGCTTGATCAGATCAGGGTGCAGGCCTGGGACGTTCGCCTCGTAGGCGACTTTCTCCCCTTCCTCCCGCATGACCTGCTCTAGCTCGGTGCGGGTCTTGGCAACGATCTCCTCGATCCGCGTCGGATGGATGCGCCCGTCCTGCAAGAGCTTGTTGAGCGCGCGGCGGGCGACTTCGCGTCGCACCGGGTCGAAGGCCGAGATCGTCACCGCCTCGGGCGTGTCGTCGACAATCAGGTCGACCCCGGTCGCTTGTTCCAGGGCACGGATGTTTCGCCCCTCGCGCCCGATGATGCGGCCCTTCATATCGTCCGAAGGGAGCGGAATGACTGAGACGGTCGACTCCGAAACGTAGTCGGAGGCGATGCGCTGGATGGTGGTCGCCAGGATCCGGCGGGAGCGCCGGTCAGCTTCTTCACGGAGCTCCAGATCGAGCTCGTGGAGGCGACGCGCGGCCAGACCGCGCGCCTCTTCCTCGACCTCACGTACCAGCTCGTCCCGAGCCTGATCCGCGGTCAGCCCGGCGACACGCTCCAGCTCCTGAAGGTGGCGGTCCCGGGCGGCATCGAGCTCTGCCTGCTGCCGGGCCCGGTCAGCTTCGAATTCCGCTTGTTTGCGGGCTCGCTCAGCCTCCCAGTTTTCGCGCGAGCGTTGCGTTTCCTGATCGAGCCGGCGCAGCTCCTGCTCGCGACGATCGAGCGCAACAGTTTTCTGATCGATCGATTCCTCTTTTTGCTCGACCCGGCGCTCGATGCGCTCGACTTCCTTGC
>JAICRA010000372.1 GCA_025937615.1 Thermomicrobiales bacterium
GGGTCGGAAGATGCGCTGCTCCAGGCGCTGGAGCAGGGTGACGCTGATGCTGGCGAACAGGATGATCGAGAGGATCGCAGCGAACATGTAGGCGTATTCGGACTGGGCCCGGTAGAAGGTTATGAGGTCGCCAACGCCCGTGGGGGTGATGATCAGCTCGGCGAGCACGGCGCCGGTGAAGCCCTGCGCGAGCCCGAGCCGCAGTCCGGCGAAGATCAGCCCACTACCGGCCGGCAGCACGATCTTCCAGATCCGCTGCCACCGGTTGGCGAGGAAGGCGTCGCTCATCTCGAGCAGCGATCGTGGCGTGTTGGTGATTCCCCGGTATGAGTTCAGCACGATGACCGGCGCGCTGAGCAGCACGACGGCGAACACCTTGGCCGCGAAACCGATGCCGTAGACGAACGTGATCAGCGGCACTATGGCCGCCGATGGTGAGGCCTGCAAGACGATGAACACGGGCAGTCCGAACCACTCCGCCCTGGGGGAGAGGCCCATGACGATGCCGGCCAGCACTCCGCCCAGGCCGGTAAGCAGTACGCCCACGACAAGCGGGGGAATAGTCTCGCTGTACGCGACCAGGAAAGTCCCGTCGACGAGCATCTCACCGAAAGCCGCGATCGTCTGGCTGAAGCTGGGGAACGCAGGGCTGATCGGCACCCGGCCGGCCCACTCCCAGAGGGCCAGGACAAGCACCACCGAGAGTACGCGGAGGGTCCGGGGATCGGTTACTACTCTCACGAGGCGGACGGGCACAAAAGAGGGCACTGCGTCAGCTGCCCGACCCCTCGACGTTTTGCACCGCTTTCTGGAGTGGGTCGAGGTACCAGAAGTCCTCGACGTCTAGCGTCGCGGGGTCGTCCTTGATCTGGCCGGCGGTATGGTAGAACTCGAGGTCCTCCTGTGCCGCCTCACGACCTCCACAGTCCTGCGTGAACAGGCCCTCCTCGGCGGCCTGTTTGTAGTACGGCAGTATCTCCTTTTCCAGCTCGGGCGGCAGGTCGGAGGCAAGCCCGAGCTTCTCGCGTTCCTCCATCACGTAGGAGGGATCCTCTGCTATCGCACGCCATACGGTCAGGGTTTCCTCGAGCAAGATCTGCACCGTCTTCTCGTTCTGCTTCAGCCACTCGGTGTTGCCGAAGAACACCTCGTCGCTCGCTCCGGTCTCAGGCAACGGCAGCATGTGGAACTGTCCTGGCGACTCGCTCATCACGTAGTTCTTGTTCGGGATATCGAGCATGGTGGCCTGGACGTTTCCGCGCAGCAGCGCATTCGCGCGTACCTCCGAGCTGGACACGTAGCTGATCTCGCCGAACTCGATGCCCTCTTCTTGCTCGACGAGCCGGGCCAGCGCCTCGGTGCTCGAGCCCCGCGAGTGCACCGTGAATTGCTCGCCGTCGAGGGCTTGCCAGTCGGGGTAGGCGGCCTTGTCGACCACGGGGAAGTACCGCAAGGTCTGCAGCTGGCAGAAGATCCGGAGGGGAGCCGAAGAGCCTTCGATCAGGCCGTACGGCGCACCAAGCCCCACGTCGGCCTGCCCGCTGACGACGGCCTGGTTTGCAAGGTCCTCGTCGGCCAGCTCGGTGATCTCGACCTCTACACCGCGCTCACGCACGTGCTCCAGGGCGATGAACAGGTTGAGGGTCTCGACCGACTCGATGTCGCCCAACGCGACCCGGATGACGCTCTGGTCAGCTTGGCCTGAGCCCGTCCCTTGACCAC
>JAICRA010000235.1 GCA_025937615.1 Thermomicrobiales bacterium
AGAAATTTGCAAACGATTAATGAGTCCAGCACCGCGGCAAAATCTTCGGAAGCGGCGACGAGTAATCCGCGGCCGGCATCGCCATGCAGGCGATCGACTTCACCGGAGAAATCAAACTCATAAGCGCCGGAGCGGTTATGACAGGCGCCGCGCGGGCTGACCGCAAGTCCGAGCGCCATGGTTTTCAAGCTGCGCGGTTCGTATCCGGGTAATTCTAGACCCTTCACGTGCATGGCCCATCGTCCGGCATCTTTGCCGACGACGGCCGCCGCTCGTTTGGAGCCTTGGGCCAGCAGATCGCCAAGTCCCTGACGCTCGGCAATCATCGGGATAATCTTCAAGAATGCCTCGGCTCGGCCAAAGCGCAGTCCTAAAGCGCTGGCTTCCGGCAATAGCCCCTTCTCGGCGCATTCCATCGCCCAGGCCATAGTTGCGCCGGTGCTGATGGAATCCAAACCGTAATCGTCGCAGAGGCGCGCGGCTTGAAGCAGGGTGTGCGGGTCCTCGATCTCACACATTGGCCCCAAGGCGAAGAGTGTCTCGTACTCCAGACGCTGATCCTGTCCGTCCAAAGACTTGAACAAACGTTCGCAGCGGATGGTACAGGCGGCGCAGCCGTTTCTCCGGCTAAAGTTATTTTCGGTGAGACTTTCGCCGCTCAAGTTGTCCGCATGGGCGAACGTGGAATGCTGAAAATTGCGGGTGGGCAGACTGCCGAGACGGTTGAACACCGCAAGGTTTGCGACGGTCCCGATCTGACGATACTTAGATGTTACTGTCCCGACGCTTCTGTGTCGCATTGCCAGCGCGAGCTCGGCGACGCCTTTCGAATCGGCGATTGCGGTATCCGTATCGCCGCGAATCGCAATCGCCTTCAAGCGCTTTGCTCCCATGACAGCGCCGACGCCCCCGCGTCCCGCATGGCGCCCATCATTGCTGATAGTCGCGAACCTGACGCCATTCTCGCCCGCCAAGCCAATAGCGGCAACACGAAGATTGTCGTTGTCAGACTCCGAACGAAGATAAGAATCGGTGATCGTAGCGCTCTTTCCTAAGAGGTGGGTAGCGTCTCTGAACACAACATGACCGCAATCGATAGCCAAATACACCCAGGACGGCGACTGACCGCTAATCACCAGAGCATCAACTCCCAGTCTCTTCAGTTCTAGAGCAAAGTAACTGGAGGAGAGCGAGTCGGCGATAAAGCCGGTGAGAGGGGATTTCGTCACAACGGCGTACTTAGCGGTGGTGGTGAGCGGCGTTCCAACCAACGGCGCGCTTGCAAAGATCAAAGGATTTCCCGGCGCTAATGGATCTACGCCCGGCGGAGCAAATTCGTAAAGAAGATCAGTGCCAAGGCCGATGCCGCCGAGGCAGGCATAGAGGCGCGACCTGTCAAGCTCGAGAAATTTATAGGTTGCCGAAGTCAGATCTATGTGAAGCAGATGGCCATGAAAGCCATACATGAATACCCCCGAGGTGGCGAGCTTTGCTGTAATCTAGTCGAGCCACCAGTGCAATGAGAAGATTCCCGGGACCTAACCTTGGCTCCCCCGACTCGCCGCTACGACAATAACTAAATCTTAAGCACGAGAATAGCTAGTTTCCAATCGCCCAGTTCACGCCTCGTGATTCGCTTACCCGCAAGTGAAATGCCGATGCGCTCTCTCGTAGCAATTGTGGAGCAGCGACTCTGGATTGTCCCGGCATTGCTACAACGCTTCTAGCAAAGTATTCAGATACGAGACGGGCTTGTTCAAAATTCTTGTTTGGTGTATGGCATAGCCGTTGCTCGTTTTACAGAGCGTACGAGTAAGTGCGCGACGAAAACCCTCACCCAAAGGAGTTCTAAATGGAACTCTCCCGACGCAGTTTTCTGCGCTATTCGGTTGCCGCCGGCGGTGCTACAGCGCTAAGCGGATTAATTGGCTCGGGCGTAAATCTGGGACCGGCGATTGCGCGGGCGCAAGAATTAAGGATCAAAGGCGCCAAGGTCACTCCCAGCGTCTGCCCCTATTGCTCCGTGGGATGCGGCACGCTCATCCATACTATCAACGGGCAGATCGTCAATATAGAGGGTGACCCGCGTAGCCCGCACAACGAAGGCACTCTCTGTCCTAAGGGCGCCGCCATCTTTCAGCTGCACGTCAATCCCAATCGCCCAACCCAGGTTCTCCATCGTGCCGCAGGCGCTGCAGATTGGGAGGTGTGGGATCTGGAGCGGGCGATGAACCGGATCACGGAGCTGATGAAGAAAACCCGGGATGAAACGTTTATTGAAAAGCTGCCCAACGGCAAGCTCGTTAACATGACGCCCGCCATTTTCGCGCTAGGTGGAGCGACGCTTGAGGTCGAGTTCAATCACATCTGCCAGAAACTCATGCGTGGGCTCGGAATTGTCGCCATTGAGAACCAGGCGCGGATATGACACAGCTCTAGCGTCCCCGGTCTGGGGACACGATTCGGCCGCGGCGCAGCCACCCTCTATCCCCGAAGCATGGCGGACTCCGACTGCGTGGTTGTCATGGGTTCAAATATGGCCGAGAACCATCCCGTCGCCTTCCGCTGGCCGATGCAGGCGAAGGCCAAGGGCGCCAAAATCATCCACGTCGATCCGCGTTTCACCCGCACCAGCTCGGTAGCTGATCTTTACGCTCCGGTTCGAGCCGGGTCCGACATCGCCTTCCTGGGCGGAATCGTCAACCACGTACTCAACAGCGAGAAGTGGAACAACGACCCGTTCTTCAAAACGTTCGTCGTGAATTACACGAATGCGGCTACGATCATCAACGAGGACTTCAAGGACACTGAAGAATTGAACGGAGTATTTTCGGGGCTCCTACAATCCAAGGGCGGGATAGACGAATGGCCGTTCAACGGTTTTATCAACCAATACGACGGGGCAAGCTGGCAGTATGCCGGAACTAAGGCAGGGGAGCAGGGTCGCGCTGCATCGACCGCGCAGTCCGGCGAGGCGATCGTGTCCTCAGGTTCTGAGGGAACCAAGTCGTCTGCCACACCGAAGGCTGCGGCCAGCAAAGCTCCTGCCGGGCCGCCGTTTGACTCTTTGGTGACATCTCTCGTCAAGCCGCCGGCGCAGAGAGACGAGACGCTCGAAAACCCCCGGTGTGTTTTTCAGATCGTCAAGAAGCATTTCTCGCGCTATACGCCGGAGATGGTGGAGAAGACTACCGGTTGCTCTAAGGAAATGTTTGTCAAAGTCGCCGAGACTATTCTTGCGAATTCGGGCGCGGACCGGACGACTTCATTCGCCTATGCGGTGGCCTGGACGCAGCACACCTACGGCGTCCAAATAATTGGCGCCTGCGCA
>JAICRA010000106.1 GCA_025937615.1 Thermomicrobiales bacterium
CCTTGCGCGACCTCGCCGAGGTCACCGCGCAACTGAGCATCGCTCGAGCCGCCTGGCTTGGCTACTCGATGGGTGGCAGGCTGGCGCTCGGGATGGCACTTGATCACCCGGAGAAGGTCTCTTCGTTGATCCTGGAGAGCGCTACCCCGGGGATTCAGCAGGAGAAGGAACGACTCCAGCGGGCGGAGGCCGATCAAGAGCTGGCGAGGCGGATCGAAGTCGTTGGCATAGAGCGCTTCGTCGACGAGTGGGAAGAGCTCCCGATCTGGGAGAGCCAACGCGTGCTGCCGGCCGAGGTTCTCCGGGTCCAGCGTGAAATTCGGCTTCGCAATCGGGCTGTGGGACTGGCCAATAGTCTCCGCGGCATGGGTCAGGGTGCCCAGCCATCCTATTGGGATCGACTCGACGAGATCGAGGTGCCGGTCCTGTTGATGGCCGGCGCCCTCGATCGCAAGTTTGTCGGGATCGCCGGCCAGATGGGCATTCGCCTCGCGGGCGCCGAACTCTCGGTCGTTCCTGACGCCGGGCACGCCGTTCACCTGGAGCGTCCTCGCGAGTTTCTCGAAGAGGTGCGTGCGTTCCTCGGTAGGTCGGATCGCCCCGGAACCAGCCCAAGCCAGGAGAACGTCACGTGGAGATGAATTGGCAACGCACCGGTAACTACGAGGACATCATCTACGAAAAGAGCGTTGACGGCATCGCACGGGTGACGATCAATCGCCCGCACGTGCGCAACGCGTTTCGCCCCCTGACCGTCACCGAGATGATCGACGCCTTCGCCGACGCCCGCGAAGATCTCAACGTCGGCGTGGTGATTCTCACCGGAGCCGGTACTGAGGCATTCTGCTCCGGCGGCGATCAAAAGGTCCGTGGTGAAGCCGGTTACGTGGGCGAGGACAAAGTGCCGCGACTGAATGTGCTCGACTTGCAGCACCTCATTCGGTACATCCCGAAGCCGGTGATCGCCGCCGTCGCCGGGTATGCGATCGGCGGCGGCCACGTGCTCCATGTGGTCTGTGACCTCACGATCGCTGCCGACAATGCCCGTTTCGGCCAGACCGGTCCACGCGTCGGTAGTTTTGACGCGGGATATGGCGCGGGGCTCCTGGCACGGGCCGTCGGTCAAAAGAAGGCCAAGGAGATCTGGTTTCTCTGCCGCCAGTACGACGCCCAGGAAGCGCTGGCTATGGGTCTCATCAATACGGTCGTCCCGGTCGATCGCCTCCAAGAGGAAGCCATTGACTGGGCGCGGGAAATCCTGGCCCTGAGTCCGACCGCAATCCGCTTCTTGAAGGCCTCG
The DNA here is from genome assembly GCA_025937615.1 of Thermomicrobiales bacterium. The sequence continues at coordinate 1,301 of JAICRA010000106.1, forward strand.
TTCAACGCCGACTCGGACGGACTTGCCGGGATCCAGCAGCTGGCTGGAGATGCGACGCGGCTCTTCTATATGACCGACGAGGGGAGCGAAGGCAAGAACGCCTTCCTCGAAAAACGAAAGCCCGATTTCTCGAAGTACCCGCGGTTCCCCTAGTCAAAGGGAGACACAGGGGGCGGATGACTCCCTCTTCAGCGCACCAGATCCCCAACTGGCTCGAGGTGGCGGCGCGCTCCCATCCAGACAAGCCGGCGCTCACGTTCGCCGGGCACGGTTGGACGTATGCCGATCTGCGTGCCTCGGTCGAAGCCACGGCTGCGGTGCTATCCGGCGCCCGAGCTTCCAGCGCGGGCCGCATCGGCATCCTATCCGCGAATCGACCGGGAGTCGTGTTCACGGTTCACGCCGCAACGCGGATGGCTGTTCCGATCGTGCCGCTGAACTGGCGGCAGACCGCGGAAGAGCTCGCGTGGCAGCTTCGTGATGCTGGCATCAGTCTGCTGGTCGTCGACGAGGAACGAGCGACGGTGGCGAAGCTCGCCTGTGCCGGCTTGCCTCTCGAGATCGTGCCCATCGCAGAGCTAGAGCGCTTGGCTGAGCCAGGTGGGAGACCGGATGCGGTACCGCTGATCGATCTCGAGCGGGAAGCGATGGTCATCTACACCTCGGGTACCAGCGGCCGGCCGAAGGGTGCTCGCATCACCTATGGCAACCTCTGGTTCGGCGCAGTCGCCTCGGCCCTCCACCTCGGTCATCACATGGAGGACGTCTGGCTAGCGGCGATGCCCCTGTTCCACGTCGGCGGGTTGACCATCCTCTTCCGCGGTGCCATCGGCGCGGTTCCGGTAATCCTGCTCGAGCGATTTCAGCCAGAACGCGCCCTAGCCGCCATCAATGAGGGTGCCACGCTCGTTTCGGTGGTCCCCACGATGCTCCAGCGATTGCTCGAAGCCAACGCAGCTGGATCGTGGCCGCCGAGCTTGCGCTGCGTTCTGCTGGGAGGAAGCGCGGCGCCGCCGCGACTTGTCGAAGAGTGCGTCCGGCGTGGTATTCCGATCGCGCCGACGTATGGACTGACGGAGGCGACGTCGCAGGTAACGACATTGCTTCCCGAAGAGACGCCCCGCAAGCTAGGATCGTCCGGCGTGCCACTCCCACTGACCGAGGTTCGTATCGCCACCCAGACAGGAGTCGCCCCTGCCGGGGAGGTCGGCGAGATCGAAATCCGGGGACCAACCGTCTTTGCCGGTTACATCGGCGGTGAATTACGGCGACCGCCTGCCCTGAACGATGGTTGGTTTCGCACCGGAGACGCGGGCTACCTCGACAGGGACGGATTTCTCCACGTCGTGGACCGCCGGGATGATCTCATCGTCTCGGGTGGCGAGAATGTTTACCCGGCCGAGATCGAGCTAGTGCTTCGCCAACACCCCTCGGTGCTCGATGTCGGAGTGATCGGCGTGGCGGACGAATCGTGGGGGAGCCGTCCGGTAGCCGCGGTCGTCTGGCGGGGGGACCGCGGTCGAGCCAGCGCGCAACTCCTTGACCATTGCCGACAATACTTGCCGGGGTACAAGATTCCGGATCGGTTCCTGTTCCTGTCCGAGCTCCCGAGATCGCCCTCCGGCAAGCTCCTTCGCCGCGCCCTCCGGGAGAAGATTGCCGAATCGCTGTAGCAAATTGCGGCAGATATTTAGAGCGGCGGTCAGCAGTTGTGTCATCCTGAGGAACGAAAGTTCTCGTCAATCGTTCACTGGCGTGCTGCACAGGCGTGATTCTTCGCCTGGGGGCTCAGAATGACACGACTTTCGTTCTACGCTTCAATCGGTTCAATCCTGAACAGCCGTGAGATCCATCGCCACGGCGGTCAGGCTTTGGTCCAGGATACGCACCATCTCGTCAACCTGGTTCCGGTTGATGATCAGTGGCGGCGCGTACAACAGGTGGTCGCCCGCGACTCCATCCGCCGTCCCTGCGCCCGGATACGACACCAGACCACGCTGGAGCGTGGCATGACCGACTCGCGCTGAGACGCGCCACGGCGGCGGGAACGGCGCTTTCGTCACTCGGTCGCGGACAAGTTCGACGCCAAGCAGGAGTCCCAGTCCGCGCACGTCGCCGACGATCTTGTGCCGCGCGGCGAGCTCGCGTAGCTGCTCCTTGAAATACCCTCCCACGAGCGCCGCGTTCTCGATCAGCGCGTGGTCGAGGATGTAGCGGAGCACCGCGACGCCAACAGCGCACGACATCGGATTGCCGGCCGAGGTGTGCCCGATGACAAAGGAGCCGCTGCGGGAACGCACCTCACCCACGAACTCGGGTTTGGCGAGTACAGCCCCGAGCGGCGCATACCCGCCGCTGATTCCCTTGGCGCAGACGATCAGATCGGGGATCACGCCCCAGTGATCGAGTCCCCACCGCCGGCCCGTGCGGCCGAACCCGGTCATCACCTCGTCGGCGATAAAGATGACCCCGTAGCGATCACAAATCTCGCGGATGCGCTGGAAATAGCCCGGTGTGGCGGGAACCGCCCCGAGTGTGGCCCCGACCACAGGCTCGGCGATGAACGCGGCAACATTGTCGGCGCCGACCTGGCGGATGATGAACTCGAGCTCGTCAGCGCAGGAGAGATCGCACGGAGGACAGGCTCCGTTCGCGCGGCAGCGATACGGGTTGCACGGTGAGATATGCTCGGCGGGCGGCAGGACCGCCGCGAATGGCCGGCGCCGCGCCGCATTTCCTCCGACGGCGAGCGCCGCAATCGTTGCGCCGTGGAACGACGAGCGCCGCCCAATCACGAGGTTGCGGGACCCGTTCCCGCGTTCGCGGTGGTACTGGATCGCCATTTTCACCGCGTTCTCGGTCGCCTCCGAACCGCCGGACACGAACCAGACCTTGCCGAACCCTTCCGGGGCGAACTCCTCGATGATGATCCGGGCGCAGCTCTCGATGGCGTCGGTCGTGAAGGCGTGTGTCGGCGCGTAGGCGAGACGTGCCGCCTGGTCGGCCAGTGCCGTGACCACCTCGGGCACGCCATGGCCGATGGCCGTCACTGCCGCCGACCCGCCGCTGCCGTCGATGTAGCGGTTCCCTTGATTGTCGTAGAGATAGATCCCCTCGCCGCGCGCCAGGGTCGGGTACGTTCGATTCAGATCCCGATGGATGACGCGCGAGCGCTCAGGGTCCAACAGACACCCCTGTCACAAGTCATCGACGAAGAGCGTCATCACCTTGCCCGGTCCCTGCACGCCGACCGTGAGCACGCGCTCGATGTCGGCGGTCCGGCTGGGGCCGGTGACCAGCGTCGAAAATGCACCACCGCCTGTCAAGGCCAGCTCGCGGATCACCGGCGCCGCATCGTCGAGAGAAGCGACGAGCGCGGCAGTGGGACAGATCGTGGCGTGTGCCAACGTCAGCATGCCGACCGATCTGTCTTCGAGCGTCGGTTCTGACAGGAGCACCGAGCCTGTCTCCGCGATGGCGAGACGCCCCATGCTGAGACCGAGCGGAGCATCCCGCGTTTCCGCCGGCAATGCAGGCGGCCGGACGTGCAATCCCGCGGAAGTTAGCACTGCCTCGACGCCGGGCGCCTGCCTCGTCACTTCGGAAGCGACGATGACGCAATCGGCCTCGAGCGATTGCGCCCAGTCCGCTACGGCGACCGCCGCGTCCACCCGCGAGGCAGCGCGGAGAACGGTCACACCAAGTGGCTCAGCCTTCTCACGGAACTCGTCGAGTAACCGCCCGACCTCCTCCTCCGCGATCACCTGCCCGTCCATCACTCGTTAGAGCATGGCGCCGATGATCCAGGGGTTGTACTCCTCTTCGCCGACCCCCGCCAGCTCGCTCTTTGTCCGCTCGCCGGACGCCACCGCGAGGATCTTCTCAAAGATCTCCTGCCCCAACTCATCGAGGCTGACCCCATCGAGGACCTTCCCCGCATTGATGTCCATATCGGGTTCCTGGTTGGCATAGAGAGTCGAGTTGGTAGCGATCTTGACGGATGGCGCGGGTTTGAACCCGAACGCTGATCCCCGCCCGGTTGTGAAAACGACGACGTTGCAGCCGCCGGCGACCTGCCCGGTCACGGAGACCGGATCATAGCCTGGCGTGTCCATATGAACGAAGCCGCGTTCGGTGACGCGTTCGCCGTAGCCGACGACCTGGTTCAGGGGGGTGTTCCCAGCTTTCGCGATAGCGCCCAACGACTTCTCGAAGATGGTCGTCAGACCGCCTAGCTTGTTCCCCGGCGCCGGATTGTTGTCGATTGAAGCACCGAAGAGCGCGGTGTAGTTCTCCCACCAGTGGATGCGGTCGATGAGATCCTGGGCAACCTGCGCGTTCTTCGCCCGACGCGTCAACAGATGCTCGCCGCCATAAACTTCCGTTGTCTCACCCAGAACGACCGTACCACCCTGGCGAACGACTTCGTCGGCAGCCCGACCCAGACCCGGATTCGCAGTGACGCCTGACCAGCCGTCCGACCCTCCACACTGCAGGGCAACCACGAGCTCTGATGCTGGAATCGGCTCTCGCTGAACCTGGTTGGCTATCGGCAGGATCTGCTTGACGGCGGCGATCCCGGCC
>JAICRA010000210.1 GCA_025937615.1 Thermomicrobiales bacterium
AGCGCGGGGAAGAATGCCGGGATGATCCGGGGCCAGTAGCGGCGCCAGTCCTGGCGATACCGGTCCCAGAGCAGCGCCAGAAAGGGAAGGATGAGGAAGACCCCACCGGAACGGCTGAGTGCGGCGCCAACACTTACCAGCCCCGCCAGCCAGATCATGTCGCGACGCCAGAGATAGAGCGCGCTGACCGTGAGGAGGAGAAAGAGTGACTCCGTGTAGACCGCGGAGAAGAAGAGCGCCGTCGGGAAGAGCGCCAGCGCCCAGATGGCACGCCGGGCGGTGTCTGTATTGCCGTAGTCGAGGCTGATCAGCCGGTACAAGACCAGCAGCGCGCCGAGAAAGGTCAGGTTAGCGACGAGGTAGCCGACGCTGTCAACCGTCCAGCCGGTGAGAATGCTCCCGCCCCGCATGATCCCAGGCAGGAGTGGCCAGAACGCGGCTTTCGCGCTCTGCGTGCCGCCGGCATATCCCTCGAGTGCGATCAGCCGGTACCAGAGACCGTCCCAGTTCCGCAGTGGCTCCACGATCCAGTGCGCCAACCCGGTGAGGGGCGGCGGCATCTCGCTGTAGGGTGGGGAAGGCGAATTTGGCGTGCCGAAGCGGAGCGCATAAGTTGCTGGGATCTGGACCAGCAACCAGTGGATGACCCAGACGCGAAGCGGGAACGCCCACCACTCGGCGTTGTTGCCGCGGCGGGTCCTGCTGTTCTGCCCGCTCGCGCGCCCGGGCGCCCCAGACCAGGGTGATTGGGTCATAGGGTGATAGGGTAATAGGAAGGGATGATCGGCGCCTGTCGCGTCTGACCTGTAGTTCCGTCCCCTATCACCCTACCACCCTGACACCCGTCACCCCGTCAGGCCGCTCGGGAGCGCGCGGCCGCGTATTGCGGCAAGATCTCTCGCTCCGCGAAGCGGATGAACCCTTCCTGATCCGGTCCCACCTGGTGTATGTAGACGTGGTCGAACCCGGCCTGCGCGTACTCGTCGATCTTGGCGAGGTACTTGCTGGCATCCGGTCCGACGATGACGCTCTCGGCGACCTTCTCCGGGGTGACGAGTTGGACTGCTTGCTGGAAGTGGGCCGGGGTGGGGAGTTCCTGCCCCAGCTCACCCGGGAGCCCGGCGTTCGGCCAGATTTCGTGAGCGGTCTTAAGGGCAGTGGCTTCGTCCTCATTCCAACAGACTGTCATCTGTCCGTAGCGCGGCCCCTTGCCGCCGGCGCCTGTGAAGGCCTGGATGACCTTGTTGTCAGGTGAGGTGCTGATGAGTCCGTCGCCGAGGCGTCCCGCCAGTTCGGCCGCGGATGGTCCGCTGGCGGCGATCATCACCTCGACCGGCTCCTCCGGCAGGGTGTAGAGGCGGGCGTTCTCGACGGTGTAGAACGCGCCATGGTAGCTCTGGTTGCCTCCTTGCCAGAGGAGGCGCATGATCTCGATCGCTTCCTCCAGCATCTCCTGGCGCACGTCCGTCTCCGGCCAGCGGTCACCGGTGATGTGCTCGTTCAGCGCTTCGCCGCTGCCGACGCCGAGAAAGAAGCGACCCGGCATCATCGCCGCCGAGGTGGCCGCCGCCTGCGCGATGATCGCGGGGTGGATGCGGATAGTAGGACAGGTCACCCCGGTACCGAGACGAAGCTGGTCCGTTGCCGTGGCGATACCGCCGATCACCGACCAGACGAACGGGCTGTGTCCCTGGGCGTCGACCCAGGGATGGTAGTGGTCGGAGATCAGCGCGTAGGTGAACCCGGCCTCCTCCGCTAAACGCGCGTGCCGGACGATGTCGTTGGGCAGGTGCTCCTCGCTGGAGATGGCATACCCGATCTGTACGTCAGCCATTGGACTTGCTCCTCGTTCTCCTGGGTTCTATTCAAACAGTGCCGCGCTCGCTTGGTGCAAACGGGGCATTTAGGGACGAGGATGCCGATTTCGTGCCAGCCACTGATGACTTGAGCAACTCCTACCGGAGATCGGCAGGGCGGTCGCAGACGGCGATGGCGTGTGCCTCTGGAGCCTTTGCATCCTTTGCACCCTTCGCCCTGGGCTGGGTGGAGGCTGGTGAGCACCAGCCTCAGCGTGCGAGAGGCTTCAGTGTCTTGCTCCGGCATATCGGCAGGCTATCAAGACGTTGTCGGGAACTTCCGTGCGATCTCGGTGAGCACCTCGAGATCCTGGCGAAAGCCCTGCGCATCGGTGCGTGGAGGGCGGCCCGTGCGCACGCACTCGTCGAACTCCAGCAATTCGCGCTTGAAGGCCTCCTCATAGGACGTCGTGAACCGGGTCACCTGCAACTCCTCGCCGTGCATGCGCTCGACGTCGACCAGGGTCGGCGCGTTTCGGAGGTACGGCGAGGGAAAGCGGATCAGCACGCGGCCGTCGGAGGCGTAGAAACCGAACGTCTCCCCATAGTTTTTGACATAAGGAAGCGTGGTCCAGGTGTAGACGGCGCGCACGTCGTTCGCGTAGGCGAGAGTCGTCGTGAAGCTCGTCCCGCCCGCCCAGAGACTGGCGGAGACGACGCATTCCGGCTGGCCAATTGCGCCACGAAGGGCGTTGACGTCGTGGATTGAGCTGACGATGAGCAGGTAATACGAGGTCAGGACACTCGGATCGTCGCTCCCGGTCGCCTCGCGCAGGAGTTCGCGCGGTTCGCGGGCTAGGATGCTCTGCTGGATGCCGGTGAACATATCCGCGCCGTAGCGCTCTTCTTGAGCCTGGCGACGGGCACTACTGCGGACGATTGAATGGTGGGCGTGATAGAGCGTGCCTTCCGGCTCCAGCGTCGTAGCCTCGACGTAGCGGAGATCGCGCAGTCGCTGCACCAGCTCGACCCCGCGCTGATAGCCGGGGTCGTACTGCTTCATCATCCCGACCATGAGCGTCTTGCCGGCCCGCTCGGCGGCGGCGATGACGTCGATGGTCTCCCGCAGGGTGTACGCCAACGGCTTCTCGACGAGGACGTGCAGCCCGCGCTCGAGCGCGGCGATGGTCACCGGTCCGTGATCGCCACTGGAGAGGATCAAGACCACGTCGAGCGGCTCGTTCAGGAGCTCGTCAGCTGAGGCGAACAGGCGGTTCACGCCATACTGCCGGCCGACTTCCGGCAGCACGACTGGATCCACATCACAGAGCGCGGCGATCTGGAAGCGGTCATCCAGCTCGCGCAGATAGGGCAGATGCATGATCTGAGCGATGGCGCCCACGCCGATGACCCCTGCCCGTAACCGTTCCATCCGGAAGCTCTCCTTGTTTCTCACATGCATTCAGATCGCGGGCAGCATGCCACGCCAGCGCGCCTCACTCGAACGACGTCTAATTTTGCCGTGGCCGGGAGTCGCCAGGCCAGAAACGGAACGTGGTCGCCTCAAGCGACGGCGACAGCGCCTTCCAATTGAAAGACGGGTCGGATCTCGCCGACGAGGCGGCCGTTGTGATTGCACAGCTGGGGTGAATGACGTTCCAGGATGGCGTCGCGGGTGGCGGCGTCGAGGATGCCGAGCTGCTCCAGGGTGGCAACGGTCACCGCGGCGTGGGTGCGGAAGCTGCCATCCATGACCCGGATGGCGATCCCGAAACCGCGATCTGGCACGGCCAGGCAGATGAGTCCTTCGGCCCCGCTCTTGGCCACGATGCGGCCATCGCTGAGCGCCATCAGGTCGGTCACGAGCTGACCGTGCCCGGCGACGTTTTCCGGGTGAGCCACCATTGCCGCGCGCAACCGGTCGAGTGCCACG
>JAICRA010000380.1 GCA_025937615.1 Thermomicrobiales bacterium
CGCAGATCGTCGAGTGCCATCGTTCGTCTCCTTCCATTCCACTCGCGAGTTTCGATCAAATGTTCTACGACATGATATGCACATGGCGTGCCACGCACCGGTCTGGATCGCTACAAGGCAAGGTGTCATGCTGAGGAACGAACTTGCAGCATCTCGGCCATGGGGTGCACCGAGATTCTTCGCCTGGAGGCTCAGAATGACACCTTCACTGCGTCGCAGTATTAGGTCCACAAACCCGTGTCATCCTGAGCAGAAGGTCTGAGCGAGAAGCGAGAAAAATCTCGTCGTTTGGTCGACTAGATGCGACGGAGATACGAGATTCCTCGTGCGCTCGAGGATGGCTTGTCGCGCTGCTCACACATGGAGAAGGAATCCTTGACCGATAGCGAGCTTCACCCACGTCCTCAGCTTGCCCGCGACCGCTGGATCGATCTCAGCGGTCCCTGGGGATTTGCCTATGACGACGCCGACGTCGGGCTGGACGAGTGCTGGTTCGAGCGGTCCGACCCGTTCGACCGGATGGTGCTGGTCCCGTTCCCGCCGGAGTCGAGGGCAAGCGGGATCGGCGACCCCGGCTACCACCCGGTGGTCTGGTACCGGCGGACGGTGCAGATCGCGCCCTCCGATCGCCGCGGCCAGCTCATGCTCCATTTCGGGGCGGTCGACTATCGGACCGACGTCTGGGTCAACGGCCGGCTGGTTGCCCGGCATGAAGGCGGGCACACCCCGTTCTCCGCCGACATCGCCCCGGTGCTGTTGCCCGGTGACGGCGAACAAGTGATCGTCGTCCGGGCCGAGGATCAGCCACTCGATCTGGCGCAGCCGCGCGGCAAACAGGACTGGGAGGAGCAACCGCACAAGATCTGGTACCACCGCACGACCGGCATCTGGCAGCCGATCTGGCTGGAACCGGTCGCCCGTTGTCACATCAGCGACGTGCGCTGGACGCCCGATCTCGAGCGCGGGCTGCTCGGTCTCCACGTCCGGCTCAACCGGCGCCCGGACCAGCCCCTCACCCTGCGGCTACGGCTGTCGCTACGAGGCCAGCTGCTGGAGAGCGACACGAGCACGATCGCGCGGGCAGAGCTGCGCCGCGCCATCGCCATCGCTCCGGCCGAGCGCGTGATGAGCCGGGACGAAGCCTTCTGGTCGCCGCGGCGGCCGAATCTGATCGACGCCGAGCTGACGCTCCTCGATGGCGAGGAGGTCGTCGATCGGGTCGCGAGCTACGCCGGAATGCGCTCGTGTGGCTACGCCAACGGTCGCTTCCTGCTCAACGGCCGCCCGTACTACCCGCGTCTGGTGCTGTCCCAGGGCTACTGGCCGGAGTCGCACCTGGCCGCTCCGGACGCCGCGGCGCTGCGGCGCGAGGTCGAGCTGGTCAAGGCGCACGGGTTCAACGGGGTCCGGATTCACCAGAAGGTCGAAGATCCGCGCTTTCTCTACTGGTGCGATCGCCTGGGACTCCTGGTCTGGGGCGAGATGGCCAACGCCTACGTCTTCTCGCCGGCGGCGGTCGAGCAGCTCACCCGCGAGTGGCTGGAGGTGCTCCGGCGCGACTACAGCCACCCGTGCATCGTGACCTGGATGCCGCTCAACGAGAGCTGGGGCGTGCCGGCGCTGGAGTCAGACCCGGC
>JAICRA010000105.1 GCA_025937615.1 Thermomicrobiales bacterium
ATCGCCATTCCCAGGATTGCCGTTGCCGGCATCGACATAGCTCGGTTCGGCGAAGTTGGGCTCCGGCGCGAGGTTGCTGGGGCCCGGGCCGCTGTTTCCGGCATTCATGCCGGGATTGGACGCGCCGTTGCCGGCATCGACGTAACTGGGTTGCGGCGCGTTGAAGCTCGGTTCTGGTGCGGTGTAGCTGGGTTCTGGTGCAGCGTAGCCAGGATCGATCCCGGGATCGGCAAAGCCGGGTTGCGGCGCGCTGTAGCTCGGTTCCGGCGCACTGTAGTTGGGTTCGATGCCCGGATCGGGCGCAACATAGCCAGGATCGACATAGCCGGGATCGACGTAGCTAGGTTCGACATAGCTGGGTTCCGGCGCGACGTAGCCGGCATCGACGCCAGGATCCACGTAGTTGGGTTCCGGCGCAACGTAACCGGGATCCACGTAGCCAGGATCGACGCCGCCATCCGGCGCGCTGTAGCCGGGATCAATGCCGGTATCGGGTGCGGCGTAGCCAGGATCGACGTTGCCGGCGTCGACGTAGCCGGGATCGATGGAATTAGCATCGGGCGCGACGTAGTTGGCATCCGGCGCACCGGCGTCGGACGGCGACTGGACGCCAGTGTCTGGCGCCGACGCAACGTTGCCGTCGCTGGGTAGCGAATCGGTGCCGCCACTAGGCGCCTGGACGAGCTCGGCGGGCGGCTCCATGGAGCCGTCGCTCGACGCCTGAATGGAGTCAGCGGGCGCCGGTTCGACGGCGAGCCCACCGTTCACCATGAGCGCTGGCTGCTCGCTGGCCTCGAGCGTCTCGATCTTGCTTGGTGGCGCCTCGCTGGTGCCGCCACCGTTGACCGCCATCGGCTCGACGTCAGACCTATCGGCCTCGTCGGCGCCGCCTTGCCTGAGCTCCACATCGGCGTGGTCGCGGTCGCCACGGACGAGCCAGTGGTCATCATGGTTGCGGTCGGGGGCCACGAACCAGACGCCGCTGCTGATCACGATCGGGTTGCTGACGATGGCGACGTTGCCGCTACTAGAGCGAGCAATCGTGAGGTTGCCGACGAAGATGTTGCTCGGCCAGCCCCAGACGCCCTTGCCAAAGTGATTCGGCCAGCGCCAATGGTCGTTCTTGTCGTCGTTCTTGCCGCGGTTGGGCCAGAGCCAGAACCAGTTGTTGATGTGACCGGGCCAGTGCCAGACGCCCCTGCTGATGAAGACCGGGTTGCTGGCGATGGCGACGTTGCCATTACCGGAGCCAGCGACGGTCAGGTTACCGACGCTGATGGTGCTGGGCCAGCCCCAGATGCCCTTGCCAAAGCGGTTGTGCCAAGACCAGTCCTCATCACGGTTGCGGTTCTGCCAGAACCAGTTATCGTTGCCACGGTTAGGCCAGAACCAGAACCTGTTGTTGATGTGACCGGGCCAGTGCCAGAGACCGCTGCTGATGAAGACAGGATTGCTGGCGATGGCGACGTTGCCCGTGCTACTGCGATCGGAGATCCGGAACCAAAGCCCGGCACGGTTGCGGTCACGGTCCGCGAACCAATTGTCAGTACGACTGCCCTCAGGAGGCGAGACCCAGCCTCCGTCGCTGGTGCGGACGGGACCGGCAGAAACGGCGAGGTCGTCGGTTCGCGCGGGGGCGGCGCGACTGGTGTAGAGATTGAGGCTAGTGCCACGGAGGATCGTTCCACCACTGGGCGAAATGGGCTCGCAGCCAATGCCATCACCGTCGGCGTCCAATCCCCTGGGGTCCGGGGCGAGCACTGTGAAGTTGCGCTGGTCGGTAATCGAACATGGCTCAGCCAGCGGCCGCCCCGGTGCGATACAGGTGCGCTCGTCGGGGTAGGCCGGATCGCACCCCGTCCTGCCCCGCGTGACAGCATGCGCGAGATCGGTAGCCTCGCCCGCGTCAACCGCGGGCGCGCCTTCGGCCAGCTTGGCGGCGACCGAGGTCGGCACATTGACAAAGAGCACGGCGGCCCCGGCCACCGCCGAATCGAGCCGCACCGGGTTGGCATAGGGAACGCCGTTGACTTCCTGAGTGAGCGGCACATATCCGGACGGCAACGACTTCGGGTCTTCTTTGACCGTGACCTCGGAACCCAGGCCGATGCTCACCGCAAGTTTGCCGTCCGCGTCGGTCTGGAACGGGCTGCCGGAGAGCGGCTTCTCGTTCTCGGTGACGGCGATGGTCACTCCCTCGGCTGGCGCGCATCCGCTCGGCGCGGTGCCACTCGTGAAGTACGACGTCAGCGCCTCCGTTGCTGGCGCGTCGGCACACTGCAGCGCCACCACCGCGAGGTCGGTCGGCTCCCCTGCGCCGTCGGAAGTGCCTTGGGCCAGTTCGGTGACGACCGAGCTCGGCACGTTGACGAAGAGCACGGCGGCCCCGGCTACGGCCGGGTCGAGTCGCACCGGGTTGGCATAGGGGACTCCGTTGGCCTCTTGCGTGAGGGGTTCGTACCCGGCCGGAAGCGACTTCGGGTCTTCCCTGATTTCGATCGCTGAGCCCAGACCGACGGGGACCGCGGCCGTACCGGCGACGTCGGTCGTGAACGGGCTGCCAGAGACAGGATCCCCATTCTCCGTGACCGTGAGGGTCACACCTACGGCGGGTGCGCACCTCGCTGGGAGGGTCGCATCGGCGAGGAACGACGTGAGCGCCTCCGCAACGGGGGCCTCAGCGCAGTGCAGCGCCACGATTGCCAGATCAGTCCGCTCGCCGGTATCAGCAGAGGAGTCGTCCTGCGCTAGCGCGGCGACGGAGGCGGAGAATCGTGCTGGTAGGGGGGCACTCTGGACGGTAGCAACCAGGGCCAGTACGGCCGCCCAGGCGAGAGCGCGCTGCCTGATCATGCCAACTCCTTTGATGGGTGCTGATGCGGTCTGGCGAGCGTGTTTGCTCGACACAATGCGTCCGCGAGGATCACTCCTGTCGAGCCATCTTACGTTGGCCTGATGGCCGGCGCAGCTAACTGCTTTACACCCCGCACCGGGGCGGCTCGGCGCGTAGGCCGGGCGCCATTGCCACCAATGCGCGTCGATCGCGGAGGGTGACGATATGCCGCCCGTCGACGGTCAGAAAATCGTTGTGCTTCCAGCTGACCAAAATCTGATTGACGCGCACCCGCGACGCTCCGACCAACGCCGCCAAATCGCCTTGAGTCAGCCGAAAAGGGATTCGGCAGCCACCATCTGGGGTGCCTTCGCCGTATGCGTCGGCCAGTGCGAGGAGTTGATCGGCAAGCCGACCTTCGACATCCAGCGTCGCCAGGGCGACGACGTGCGTATTCGCGAGGCGCAGCCGCCGGGAAAGAATGCCGGCCAGGTTGAAGCTCATCGTCGGCATGGAGCGCAGACAGTGCCAAAAGTCGGTGTGCGTGAGCCAGGCGACCGTGATTGGTTCCATCGCCACAACGGTGGCGGAGCGGCCGAGGCGGTCGACGAGGCTCATCTCTCCCACAACCTCGCCGGCGCGCAGAATGGCAAGGATGACCGGCGTGCCATCCGGGCCATCAATCTGCACCTTGACCGTGCCGGCGAGGAGGATATAGGCAACATCCCCGGGTTGCTCAGCCGTAAGGATGTCGGCGCCCGCGGGGAAGGTTTTCACGCCCAGCAGTTCATGAAGCTGGCGCTGCTCGGTCGGAGTCAGGCCGCGGAACAAGGGGATCGTCTCCGGGTCGATGGCATCGAGGAGTGGCGCCATGCCTGTTCTCCTCCGACCGGCGATCAAGATCCCGCAGATCGGCGATCGGTGCTCTGCCTAGGGGGCGTCTTCTGAGGATATCACCTCATCGTTGGGCGATTCGCGCGAAGCGTTGCCAGCTAAGGCGCGGCGGACAGCGTTCAAGAGGTAGGGGTGAAGCTTTTGCCGTACGATCCCCCATGACTCGCACAAGGAGGATGCTTCATGGAGCCGTTTCGCCTCTACGCCGCCACCGGCGATGCCGTCGCCCAGCTCGATAGCCGCAACGGAGACACCGTCATTGCCTCCCTCACCCTTGAGGGCCGCGGCGTCATGTAACACGTGCCGCGTGGCATCTCACCGGACCATCGCTTGGGGAGCAGTTGGTCACGCATCATAGAAGACCGGGCCTGATCATAGGCTGTCGCCTGATCGGTCGCGAACGGAGGGCCAAGTGCTACTCAGCGACGAGATGCCCAGATTCGGTGCGACGCACTCATGGTGTTGAGCGATCGATCATCTGCCGCTCCCAGTTCTTTGCGAGTGCGGCAATCCATGACCGTATCGAGGCCACCAGTAGTAGCCAGTTCCCGTTCTGCCACAATTGAGCCGTCGTCATGAGCAATAGGGGTCTTGGCCTGCGGCGCCGCGGGAGCGAAGACATCGTCACGGCCAGGTGGGGACCGTAACGGGAGGCTCGCAGGTTGTGGCCCAGAACGAATCGACGCTCCGGGACGATGCAGAGGCACTTACTCCCAGCGAGTCCTCCGTGTCGCCACGACGATCATGGGTGCGTCCGGTGGCCTTTGCCGTCCTCAGCGTCTCGCTGGCGCTCCTGGGTGCGGTGCTGTTCACGTACCTGCGTGATCACGGGTCGCTTGAGGTGGCACCTGGATCGCCTCAGGTTGGCCTAGGATTGCTCGCTGGCACTTTGGCCGTCATGGCGCTCGCCGTGGTGGTCGTTCGTCCAGAGCGCGGAACCGTACGATCCCTTATTTGGACAGCGGTCAGTTGGTCGCTGACCTTGCTGCTGGGTCTCGTCCTGGCCTGGTCAGCAAACGCCAGCTTCGAGCGGCAAGACGACTGGCATGGCACGCCGATCCAGAACGAGACTGATCTGAACACTTATCTCGTGCAGCACGTTCCGGAAGGGATCGACCCGATCCTCATTCCTACCGGGATCCTGGTCCAGTCGCTGGAGTTTCTCAACGGGGACAACGTCCAAGTCACCGGCTATCTGTGGCAGCGCCTAGGACCGGATCTGCCGGATGACTTGGTCCCGGGAGTAGTGCTTCCCGAGGGCACGAAAGATTCCTATAAGCTGAGCGAGGCCTATCGGTACGAAGAGAACGGCGTCGAGACGGTCGGGTGGTATTTTGAGACGATACTGCGCGAGCCGTTCGAGTATGCCGAGTACCCCTTCGACCAGCAGGACCTCTGGGTTCGCCTCTGGGCACGCGATTTCACCAAAAAAACGGTCCTCGTCCCTGACTTTGAATCCTATAGGTCTCTGGATCCCAAGGCGTTGCCCGGACTAGAAAAGGAATTCGTCTACAGCGGCTGGACCCCGATCTACTCCGGGTTCTCCTTGGCCAATCAGCCGTATAGCACCTCCTTCGGGATCGGGACGGCCAGCCAGTACGTGGGCCTGCCTGAGATGAATTTCAATCTCATCCTCGATCGCAACTTCGCCGGTCCGTTCTTTGAGCACATGGTCTTCGTCATCGCGGTGATGATCCTCCTCTTCGGATTGCTGGCCCTCACTACCGACGACGAGGATCTCAAAGCCCGCTTCCAGCTCAGCACGGCGGGCGTCCTTGGTGCCGCCAGCGGTCTTCTCTTTGCGGTCATCCTGAAGCACAATCAGTTGCGATCCGTCGTTGGATCACCCGGCGTCAGCTACATCGAGGTGATTCCGATCCTGCTGTACGGTGTCATCGTGGTCGTGGTCCTGAACGCCATCCTGCTGGCGTCACCGTACAACGTAAAGCTCATCCATCGCCGAAGCAACTTGGTACCCGTGCTCGCCTATTGGCCGGTGGTGCTGGGGCTGCTGTTTGGTGTGACGTTGCTGGTCTTCTTTCGCTCGTAACCGTTGGTGGGACCCATCGCTGGAGGCAGTAGCCCATCGGTTCTCATACCGCCCCAGCCTGGGCGGAAACAGCCTCAGTCTGCCAGTCGCCTCTGGCGCATATCGGCCGATGAGGACCGTCGGGGTAGATCACG
>JAICRA010000282.1 GCA_025937615.1 Thermomicrobiales bacterium
CGGCTAGCAAACCTTCCTCGGTGTAGGTGAGCGGCACGCGGTAATGGCTCTGCAGGATCATCAGGCGAAACGCCGGGCCCAGACCACGTTCGACGATCTCTTTGAGACGGACGAAGTTGCCCAACGATTTGGACATCTTCTCGTCGCCCACGCGCACCAAGCCGTTGTGGATCCAGTAGCGAGCAAACGGTTCGACGCCGAGGAACGCCTCGCTCTGAGCGATCTCGTTCTCGTGGTGCGGGAAGATGAGATCGGCGCCGCCGCCATGGATATCGACTTGCCCATCGAGATAGGTCGAGCTCATCGCCGAGCATTCGATGTGCCAGCCGGGCCGCCCGAGACCCCAGGGTGACTCCCAGCTCGGCTCGCCCGGTTTGGCGGACTTCCAGAGCGCGAAGTCGAGCGGATCCTCTTTTCGCTCGTCGACCTCGATGCGGGCGCCCGCCAGCAGATCATCGAGGTCGCGGTGCGACAACTTGCCGTAGCCCGCGAACGAGCGAACCCGAAAGTAGACGTCGCCGTCGACCGCGTAGGCGTGGCCTCGATCGATGAGACCCTGAACCATGTCGATGATCGGGCCGACCTCCTCCGTCGCCCGCGGGTAGTGCGTCGCAGCCAAGACGTTGAGGTCACGCATTTGTGCGTGCCACTCCGCGATATAGCGCTCGGTCAGCTCATCGGGATCGATGCCCTCCACGTTTGCCCGGTTGATGATCTTGTCGTCGATGTCGGTGAAGTTCTGGATGTGCCGCACCTCGTAGCCTCGATGCTCCAGATAGCGGCGGATCACATCGAACGAAATCAGCGACATGCCGTGACCGACGTGGGCGCTGTCATAGGGTGTCACTCCGCAAACGTACATGCGGACCTTGCCCGGCGCGATCGTTCGTAGCGGTTCCTTGCGCCTGGTCAGCGTGTTGTAGACGCGGGTCTCGGCCATCGAAGGTGCGGTTTCGGCCCGCGGCTGGTGTGCTGTCATGCTGTGGACTCCTCGCCGGTCAGATGCTGTGGGGATCGCGGGTTTATCGAGGAGGACAGAGCGTCTCCCGCTCGGCACGGTTATGCTCGATCTCGCGCACGCGCGCCTCGAGCTCCTCGATTCGCTGCATGAGCGAGATCATCGTGTCGCGATCCGGATCCGGCAGGTGCTCCAGCCGCCGTGTCTCCCCTGACGCCGGATCGCGCCATGAGACTGCTCGCGCCGGTGTTCCGACGGCGGTGGTATGCGGCGGCACATCTTTGAGCACGACCGACCCCGCACCGACCCGGGCCCCCTCGCCGATGGTTACTGCCCCCAGCACCGACGCACCAACTCCAATCACCGCGTGATCCTCAACCGTGGGATGCCGTTTGCCGCGCTGCTTCCCCGTGCCGCCCAGCGTCACCCCTTGATACATGGTGACGTCGTCACCGACGGAGGCGGTCTCACCGATGACGACGCCCATCCCGTGGTCGATGAAGACACCCTGGCCGATCCTGGCCGCGGGGTGAATCTCGATCCCGGTAATCGCCCGGCTCAGATGGGCCAGTAAACGAGCGGGAAGAAGTAGACCAACTCGCCACAGCCGGTGCGCGACACGGTGGAGCGCGATGGCATGGAGCCCGGACGAAGTCAGAATCGCCTCGACTGTCGAGCGGGAGGCCGGGTCACGTTCCCGGATGGCACGAATTTCCCTCGAAAAGAACACGGCGGGGGCCTTTCATTGGTGCGGACGGCTCTGGGAGGTCGCGCGGTGGCAACTTCCCTTGGCGGCAGGCTGGGACGCCAATAGCGCCCCTAGAAACAGGAGCAATGGCCTCCGCACCCCGAGCCACGACGCTCGGGGATCCAATGGCAAAGCGGCGTGCTAGCGACTGGCACCCGGGACCCCATCATCTAGTCAGCTACCTTGGCCGGGCTCTTTTCCGTCTTCGCCGGCGCAGTCGACTTCTCGGCTTTCTCGGCCTTCGCGGGTGCATCTGCCTTGTCCGTCGCCTTCGAGGGGGCCTCCTTGGCTCCGTCGCCGTCGCCCGAGCTCTTCGGCCGGCTGTCGGTGATGTACCAGCCTGACCCCTTGAAGACCACGCCGACCGGCTGAATGACGCGCCGAATCGATGCGCCGCATTGCGGGCACTCGGTCAATGGATCGTCCGAGAAGCGCTGGACGGCCTCGAAGCCGTGGCCACAACTGTCACATTGGTAGGTGTATGTCGGCATTGCTCGATCTGTTCTCCGAAAATCGAGACGGCTTTACTGCTGGCCAGATTGTACCCATGCGCCCGGCACTCCTCCAGACCCGGAGCACCGGGTCAGAATCGGAGCCAGGTTGAAGGCGAAGTGGCTAGGCGTGAACCGCCAGCTGGGGCAACGGTGTGAGATCGTCCCAGTTCGGACCGGCGGAGACTTCGGTTTCGAGTGGCACCGAGAGCTCGGCCGCTCCCTCCATCACCCGCTGCACCAGCTGGGCGACCGCCGCGACGTCGGGCCGGTCGACTTCCAGCACCAGCTCGTCATGGACTTGCAGAATCAACTTCGCCCGCAACCCCGACCGCGCCAGCTCCTCGTCGAGGCGGACCATGGCAATCTTCATTATGTCGGAGGCGCTCCCTTGCAACGGCATGTTGACGGCCATCCGCTCCGCCGCCGCCCGCCGCGCATAGTTCGCCGAGGTCAAGTCGCCGATGATGCGCCGCCGGCCGTAGGTCGACTCGACGTAGCCGTGCTTGTGCCCGAAAGCGAGTGTACCGTCGAAATATCGCTTCACCAGCGGCAGGTTCGCCCAGTACTGATCGATGAAGCGCTGCGCCTCCTGACGCGGCAGAC
>JAICRA010000019.1 GCA_025937615.1 Thermomicrobiales bacterium
GCCGAGCACGGTCTCGATCTGATCATCGTCGACTACCTGCAGCTGATGACCGCTCGCCGTAGCGAGAACCGTGTGCAGGAGATCTCCGAGATCTCACGCGGGTTGAAGGGGCTTGCGCGCGAGTTGAATGTACCGGTCGTCGCCCTGTCGCAGCTCTCGCGCGCGGTCGAAAGCCGCTCCGATCATAAGCCGATGCTCTCGGATTTGAGAGAGTCAGGCTCCATTGAGCAGGACGCGGACATCGTCGTCTTCATTTACCGCGAAGATAAGTACGAGGATGACTCCGAGAAGAAGGGTATCGCCGAGATCATCGTCGCCAAGCACCGCAACGGGCCGGTCGGTTCGATCAACCTCCGCTTCTTCGACCGCACGGCTCGATTTGCGGATCTGGAGCTCTACCCCGGACCGGGGATGTAACGTGTGTCCGATGTCCGGAGTTCTTCCCGAAACTCATCTCAGACTCCATGCCATTCGCAGCAACGTGGTAGCACGTCGATCCGGGCCCGGATGGGGGCGACCGTGACACGGCAGTTCAACGGGTTCCTGATACAGACCGACCCGTCGGTCGACATTCCGCGAGCTTTTTTCACTGATGTCTTGCCACAAATCTCAGAGCTGCCCGAGGTCCAGGCAACACTTGCGGTCTTCCGGCTCGCCTCAGAGGCGGGTGGTATCGAGTTTCCCGTTTCGGAGACCACGCTACGCGCCGATCGACCGCTGCGCACTGCGCTGCGTACCAATGGCAGCCCGCGTGAACCGGACGAGCGCATCGCCACCGGGCTCGATCTTGCCACTGGGCGCGGCACCCTGCTCCGCTTCGTCGCCGAGCGGGGTGACGGCCGCGACGTCTGGTACTATGTCAACACCCCCGTCAACCAGGCGCTGGTCGCGGCCATGGCTCGGGGAGCGGTCGCTCCGCCGCGGGCGCTCTGGCGCGAGGGGCAGCCGCCGGTGGTGATCCCCGAGCGGCCCAACGTCTTCCGTCTCTACGAGCAGAACGTGGGTCCGCTGACGCCGCTCATCGCCGATCATCTCGTGCGGGCGCTCGAGACATGGCCAGTCGAGTGGATCGAAGATGCGGTTGCGGAATCAGTCGCCTATAACAAGCGCTCCTGGCGCTACATACAGCGCATCCTGGAAGGCTGGCAGAGCGAGGGACGAGAACCGCGCGAGCGGTACGGGTAGGGCGGAGCAACGGAAGAACGTATGAAACGCATCGGTGACGTCCTCACCTCCCTCTCCATCCCAGTCGGTCCAGCCGGCAGCAACGGCTCGGCCACGGCGACCCCGCCGTGGCGCTGTCCGGTCTGCAAAGACGCGGGCTGGGTGCGCATGGAGGTCTCGGTTGGCCACCCGAATTTCGGCCGGCTGTTCGAATGCGAATGTAAGGCGACCGAGCAAGCAGACCGTAGGCACGAACAACTCCGCCGCCTCTCAAATCTCGACGGGTTCACGCGCCACACGTTCGAGGACTTCGAGCCGGTTCCGGGAACAGAAGAGGCTCTCGACGCCGCCCGGGAGTTTGCCCGCGACCCGGATCCCGAGCATCGCTGGCTCTTTCTGCGCGGCGGCGTCGGCGTCGGCAAGACCCACCTGGCGGTTGCCACGGCGCTGGAGATCCGGGAGCGTTACGGGAGCGTCTACTTCGCCGTCGTACCAGATCTCCTCGATCACCTCCGCGCCACCTTCGACCCGGCGCGAGGCGTCGCCTACGACGACCGCTTCAATCAGATTCGCGGCGCTCCCCTGCTCGTGCTCGACGATCTTGGAACCGAGAACACCACTCCCTGGGCACGAGAGAAGCTCTACCAGATCATCAACCACCGCTACGTCGAGCGGCTGCCGACGATCGTGACTTCCAACCAGAGCCACGACAAGATCGACGAGCGAATCCTCTCCCGCCTGCTCGACACTCACCTAACGCGCGACATTTACATCGACGCTCCGGATTACCGGCGGCGGGAGCGGTCCGACTACACGCGGGGCCGTAGTCGCTCGCGCTGATCATTGCGCCGTCCATCACAATCGAGAGTGGGGCATACCGAACGCCGCAGATGCGGAAGCAGTCCTCGTGGCTCGCATCAGACGCGACCTCAGCGACGTATCGACGATTGGGCGCGGCGCGGAGTCGGTGTCATCCAGGCGAAAGCCCGCGGCCCATCGTTAGTCAAGCGTCAGCCGCGCCATCATGGCGAATCGCGGCCATCGCGCCGGTAGCCAGAAGCAGGAGCGGTCCACCAAACCCGACCAGGGAGCCGACGAGAGCGAGTGACATCGGGGGACCGAGGCGTGGTGTGAGCCAGCCGACGACACCGAACCCTGCTGCCCCGGCGAGAGTGACGGCACCCAGCCAGGTTGCGTAGACCCGGCCGCGCATGGCGTCCGGAACCGCCTCGGCCAGATACGTCTGCATGGCGATGACCGCCCAGGAATCGGTGAAGCCGAGGATGAATAGGCAGGCGAAGAGGACCGGCAGCGGCGGCGTGAGTCCCGCTGGGACGAGCATCAGCGGCGCCAGGTAGCCAATTGCCATCAAGAGCATCCGGCCAAGCCGCTTCTCCACCATTCGCGCAACCAGCGCCCCAAGTGCCGTCCCGGCGGCGAACGTCGCCGTCAGTAGCGAGAAGACCGTGGCGGCGTCATCGCCGAGGCGCAGCGTCTCTTCGACGAAGAGAAGGATGCTAATGACCAGCGCGGCAGTCACCAGTTGCCAGAGCATCTCGACCGCGGTGATGCCGCGCACGATTGGATTGTCGCGGACGACTCGTAGTCCCTCCGCGATCTCCCGGCGGACTGCCGCGATGCGGGTGATCGTGTCTTTCCGCTCGACCCGTGGCAACACGAGCCCAAAGATGCAGCCGGCAGAGGCGAGAAAGCAGAGCGACTGCAGACCGAACGCCAGCCGTGGTCCCGTCACGGCGATAACACCGGCGGCTAGAGCCGGACCGACGATGCGAACGATGCTGGCCGCCAACTGGGAGATCGAGAGCGCCGGCACGAGCTGGCCTGGCGCCACGACCATGGGCACCGCGGCCAGCTCGGCTGGGCGAGCGAGCGCACTGCCAGTAGCGACAAGCATCGCCAGGACAGCGATCTGCCAGGCGCTGTTGGTAAAGGGCAGCAGCGCAACGAGCCCAGCACGAGCGAGATCGGCGGCAAGGATGATGCGACGGCGATCGAGGCCATCGGCAAGCATGCCGGCCATCGGCGCGAGCACCACACGAGGCAGAAGCTGAAGGACGAAGATCAGGCTGAGCAATTCCGCGGAGCCGGTCAGTTCGTAGACGAGCAGCGGCATCGCCACGAGAGCGATCCCCTCGCCGAGCTGGGAACCAACCTGCGCCAGCCAGAGCCGCCTGAACGCCGGGATGGCGAGAACATCGCCGAACCCAGCGTGCCCCTTGGAGTCGGCGATCTCCTCTTCACCCGAGCCTGTCGCGATTGTTCTTCTGGCAAGGGCGTTTGGTGCTATGTGAAACCGCTCCCCTGCGATGCGCGGATGGTTCGGCCGCAAGAGGCGATTGTCCGTGATCTCGTTGGACTGCGTAAGCGACGTGGAAAGTTCCCCTCGCAGCTGGATCAGCTCAGCTGTCATCGTCATCACCTCTCTTCTCGACAAAGGTAAGGTGAAATTGAGGTAAATTCTTCCCTTGTTGAGGTCTACGTCTCTGACTGCCTATTGAGGTCCCGTAGACAAGGGCGTAGAATCGGCGTTGGTTCTTCAGAATTCGCCAGTATCTAATCGCGATTCGACGGCCTGATGGCTGGGAGCAATATTGTGCCTCGCTCGTCCCTCTTCGATCGCGATTTGACGCGAGCGCCGCTCATGGCTGTCCTCGTCGTGCTCATGCCACTGCTCCTCGCCGGTAGCCTCGCTATGGTCGGTTTCCGCCTGTGGTCGCCGGTGAACACCACCGCGGCCGGCGCGCCAGAGGTCCGCGAGTTCATGCTGACCGCCGAGGAGATCGACTGGGAGATCATGCCGGGCACGACCATTCGCGCCTGGGCCTACAACGGTCAGATGCCGGGGCCCGAGATTCGCATCCGCGAGGGCGATCTCGTGCGCATAACCCTGCGCAACGAGCTGCCAGTGGGGACAACGATCCATTGGCACGGCGTGAATTTGCCGCCGGAGATGGATGGACCGGTTGGGCTCAATCAGGCCGCCGTCGAACCGGGCCAGGAGTTCGTCTACGAATTCGTCGCCACCCCGGCCGGCACTCGCTGGTACCACTCCCATGCCGACCCCACGGCCCAGATCGCCCTTGGCCTCTACGGCTCCTTCATCGTCGAGGCCCGGGAGCCGCGGCAGACCTACGACCGCGACTACACCTACATCCTCAACGAGTGGGATCTGGAACTGACGCCGGATGTTGCCATGGGTACCGAACCCTGGGGGCCGGGCGACCAGATGCTCCGCGGTGGCGAGTTGGGGACGGATCTGTTTCTGATGAACGGTCACGCCCACGAGAGCATCCCACAGATGAGATTGGCGGAGGGGGAGCGAGTCCTGATCCGGCTGATAAACGCCGGCAACTTGCCCCATGCCATCCACACCCACGGCCACTCCTTCAAGATCGTCGCCACTGATGGCAACGACGTCCCTGAAGGGATGGCACTGGTCAAAGACACAGTGCTGATAGGTCCCGGCGAACGCTACGATCTGGAACTGGATGGAAATAATCCTGGGGTGTGGATGTTCCACTGTCACATGGAAAACCATGCGGCCAACGGGATGATGTCGCTCATTCAATACGATGGGGCGGTTCCGACGGGTCCCGTCGGCGCGTTTTTCGACCCCGCTGGCGGGTTGGCACCAGGGGCTGCCGAGCACATCCACGGCCAGCCGGAGCGGTCCGACGCTGCGCCGAGTACGGAACCAGCCGTCGCTGCCCCTTCTACTGGTTCAGACCCGCTGCCCCCACCGGGCGGTGATGTGGTCGAGATCGCCCTGGTCGATGACCGCTTTGACCCGCCGGAGTTAACGGTCAAGGCGGGAACCACACTGAATTTCATCAACCGCGGAGCGAATTGGCACAGTGTCGCCACCTTTGATGGCAGCTTTGACTCGGGCCGGGTGGATCCAGGAAGCTCGTTCTCGGTGCGGCTTGACGTTCCCGGCGTGTACGACCTCATCTGCAAACATCATGGCCTGCGGGGGATGGTCGGGCGCATTGTCGTCACGGAGTGATCCCGCAATACAAGCAAAGGAGGTAGGCGGCGAGGGGATCTGAAGGCGGTGAACTTCGGACTAGGGTCGACTTGGATTCGATGACGAGATCCCAGCACCGACGGCGAACTGACGGACAAGGAGCACGACAATGGATGACACCAGGCAGCGAATAGCGGAGCAGGTTCTCCGGCGCTACCGGTCGGGACAGATGTCCCGGCGCGAAGCAGTACGGCTTCTTGGCGCGCTCGGTCTAACAACCGCCGGAATAGGAGCCATCGGGCTCGGCGCGATCAACACCGGGTCAACCATCGCCGGATCGGCGGCCAGCGGAGGGGTGCACGCCGGACATGGCGGCCTCTACGCGGCGCTGCTTCGGCAGGACGCCGGAACACCAGCCGCCGCTGCCACGCCGACGCTTGGCGAGCAACCCGATGGGACGCACGTCTGGAAGGTGAAGGTCGCTGGTTTGGATGAGGAGAACCTCATCGACACGCAGTCCTTCTTCCCGAAGGAAATCACCATCAACGCCGGGGACGCGATCTACTTCGAATTCCCGACGCCGCCAGGTTTCCACACCGTAACGTTTCTGTCCGGCGGGGAAGTGCCGCCCCTCATCATCCCAGACGAGTCGGCGGAAGCTTCAGAGGCAAGCCCGGCAGCCGGACCGCCGACGTTGATGATCAATCCAGAAGCGGCGTTCCCCTCGGGAAGCGAAACCTATGATGGCACTGGTTTCGTCAATTCCGGACTGGACGTCGTCCGTCTGCCCGGCGACCCTCCGTTTGTCCTCACCTTCACGACACCTGGCACCTACGAATACCAATGCATTCCCCACGGCGTCGTGATGAAGGCCACCGTTGTCGTCCAGGACGCGGGATCGGAACTCCCGGAGGATCAAGCTGCCATCGACGCCCGGGCCCAGGAGGAGCGCGCCGCCCTCATCGAAGAAGGGAAAGCGGAGATTGCCGAGTACCAGGAGGCGACAGCGACGACGCGCGACGATGGGAGCACGCTCTGGGAGATTGCCGCGGGCGCGGGTGAGGGGCAAGCGCGGGTCATGCAGTTCCTCCCCAACACGGTGGAGATCAAAGCCGGCGATACGGTGCGCTGGGTCAACCATTCGAAGACCGAGCCGCATACCGTGACGTTCCTCGGTTCCGGTGTTGAGCAGCCGGAGGATATCTCTGTCGAGCCCCAGCCAGGCGGCCCGCCGACGATCATCCAGAATCCGATGACGCTCTTTCCGCAGGGGGAGCCGGTTTACAGCGGCGAGGGCTACGTCAATTCAGGGTTCCTCGGTGAGCTCAACGGAGAGCCATTGCCCGGCGGTCCAGCATTCGAACTGACCTTCGATACCGCCGGGGAGTACCCGTACTACTGCATTCTCCACGCTAGCGGCCCGGAGGGACCCGGGATGGCCGGCACGATCACGGTGACGTAGCGGGGACCCGGGTCCAGTGCTCAAACCCTTCCCCGAAGCACTTTGGGGGAAGGGTCGAGCTTGCCAATCGCAGGGTAATGCCGTGAAACCTATGCCATGGTTCCGGCGTCATGCAGAAGAGAAATCCGGCGCACTCGCCGGACGCCGGGCGCGAAGCGGCCGCAGGGTATGCTTGGCGCTGCGCTCGCGGTCTGTTTGCCGCAATGATCCCCAACCTCGCGGAGGAAACTCGTGTCGGATTTGACGACTAAGCGAACGCGCCGCCGGCTCCTCGCGGAACTGGCTGGTCTCGCTACCGTGATCCCGCTGACGGCGATCCGTCCCGGGTCGGCCGCCGCTCAAGGCGGCGTGGTGACGCCGGACAGCCGCGAATACACGGCATACGTGCCGACGGCGACGAAAACCGGGCAGTTCTATCAATACTCCTGTGAATTCGACGCCTCGTGGGTCGTCCTGGCGACCTTTGGCAAGGACGTGCCGTTCGCGGAGCAGTTAGCCGTCGTCGGTCATGACACCTCGATGGAGCCGTACTTCGAGGAGACCGCGGAGGGTTTCATCATCTACGGGGGTGACATCACCAGCGCCTTCTGCGGCGACTACACGAGCAATATGCTCGCCCGGTCGACCGGCACTGCCTTTTTGCCCCTCTTCGAGCACTACGGGCTCGAAGCCAAGGCGGTGAAAACGCGAGAGGAGATCGAGGCGACCCTCGACCGGGGAGGTCTGGTCTGGACCAAGGCCACGGTCGACTTCCTGCCCTGGGCAGACACCACCTGGCTCACGCCGGATGGCAAGGAAGTGCCGACCGTGCTTGGCAACGACCACGCCGTCGTGGTCATGGGCTACAACGATGATGGGGTGGTGATCCGGGACGTCCTGGGTCCAACCAACACCAACTGGGAGCGCGCCTACGAATACGACGTTCCGTGGCAGACGTTCCTAGACGTGTTCGAAGCCCAGGGTTCCGATGGCGTCGCGGTGTTCCGTCTCAATTCGGAGGCGATTGAATCCTCCGATGCAATCCGGCCGGGCTATTCCATGGAACCGGCTGATCCTCTCCAGATCTGCTGCTAGAGCAGAGCGGCAGCGCCAATAGCGAGGAGTGTTCCCGTTCTGGAGAGTCGAGCGACGCTGGCGTCGCCCCTACAAGCCGAATCCTTCTCGGTCCCTCGACTCCTCGACCACCGAGACTGGCATCCGGCAGACGACGGTGTATGCCGGGTTGAAGACGTTGCCAACGTCGAAGCCGACGGTCTGCCCCATGAGATGACTGGCGGCAACGACGTCGAGCCCGTAGTCGGCTTCGAGCCAGGCAAGCATCTCCGTCGTGGCATGCTGCAGTGCCTGGTCCAGGGGACGAGCGCTGCCTACGGTGAAGAGTTCGACGCCGTCAGACGTCACGCCGCGGGGCCAGCAAATCGCCCAATTCTTGCGAAGACCGAGGCGGAGCTCCATCTCCATCGAGACTTCGATGCCGGTGCCGCTGATCTCCCCATCGCCCTGGCGGGCGTGACCGTCGCCGGCGAAGAAGAGCGCGCCGGGCACGCTCACCGGGAACCAGACGATCGTTCCCGGCCGGAAGCCGCGCCAGTCCATATTGCCGCCGTGCGGCCCGGGGGTCGAGGTCGAAATTGCCTGGCCATCGGCGGGAGCGACACCAAAGCAGCCGATCATCGGATCCAGCGGCAGTGCCAGATTGGCTAATGCGGGCGGAGGATCCACCAGCCGCACCGTACCCGTCGCGAGGTCGATCACCCAGTCGGCGGTTTCCCGCTGCGGCAGTCGAGCCGCATGGTCAGGATTGACGACGTTCGGCGCCAGCGGGTAGCGCGTCCATCCGATTGGACGCGATGGAGTGAGACGCTCGATCTTCACTTCGAGCGCGTCACCCGGAAGCGCGCCCTCCACCCAGACCGGGCCGCTCTGCGGGTTAGGTCGCTCTCCCCGTTGTGCGCCCGTGCGATCGACGCCGAGGGCATCGAGTGTCTGCATGACGACGTTATCCCCTGGCTGCACCCGTAGTGCGGGCGGGTGCTGGCCCATGGTGTTGAAGAATTGCTCGGGCTCGAAACGGTGCACGGCCACGTGGTTCCCCCCAGGGAAGGTGAAGCGGGTCGGGCTGTCATTGTCGCATTGGAGTTGAAGCTGAGGACGCTCTTGACCTATTATGCGGTTATCGCGATATTATGATATAATTTCACTGGTTGGAAGTTCGCGCTATGGAGGAGGTCTGTCATGACGATGCTTCGCAACCTATTCAATCGCGTCGGCGGCGGCGCCAACGCTCGGTTCGAGCGCTATTACGGCGATGTGGCCCGTGCCGGTGTCGGTTACCCGACGGCCGATGAGGCCCGCAAGGACATGCAGCAGGTCCACCGCTCCCTCAATCGGTACGGCTGGATCCGCTAATGTCTCGCCCGACGCCCCGCGATCGCGTCTCTTGCCCCCGGTTCTGATCTCGTAGGGATTCAGACCGGGGGCATTGCTTTTCGCCTCCTCCGGTTTCCCTTCCCTCTACAATCGTCTTCATGGCCAGAACCTCGCTACCCCACACTCTCGATCCCAGTCCAAACTCTGACATCGGAAACCCTAAACTTGTCTCGGTTATCCGTGACCAAATCGAGGCTGAAGGGGACCGCATCTCATTCGCGCGCTTCATGGAGCTGGCGCTCTATCATCCGGCCTGGGGGTTTTACCAATCAGCCGAGCGCCGGCCGGGACGGCCCGGCGACTTCCTGACGGCGCCCGAGACTCACCCGTTCTTCGGCATTGCCCTGGCGCGGCAGATCGCGGATTGCTGGGAACGGCTCGGTCGCCCCGACCCCTTTGTCGTCCGTGAATACGGGTCGGGCATCGGCGCCCTCGCCTGGGACGTCGTTGCTGGACTCTCACATGAGGCACCTGGGTGCCGTGCCGCACTCCAATACCGCCTGATCGAGAGCAACCCGCACCGCCTGGCGGAGTCGATCGCGGGCTTCGTCGAAGGCGGACTCGGCGAGGTGGCGCAGCCCGAAGATATCCCTCCCGGCTCGGACCCGGAGCCAATCTCGGGCGTGGTGATCGCCAACGAGGTTGCCGACGCCCTTCCCGTCCATCGACTTATCTGGCGGGATGGCCGCCTGCTCGAGGGCTGGGTGGCCTGGTCTGCCGGCGGGTTTGCGGAAGAGGAGGGTGAGCTCTCGCCGGAGGCGGCAGCGGTCGATCCGGAAGGGATGCTGCGGGAGAATGGCATCACTCTCAAGGAGGGAGATCGTATCGAGATCAGCCCGGCCGCGGCGGCATGGTTCACATCGGCGGCGCGGGGATTGCGGCGTGGCTACGCAATCATCATCGATTACGGCTACCCTGCGCCTGAGCTGTACCGAGTGCACCGCTTGCAAGGGACGGTCCGGGCGCATCGCGAACACACGGTGACCGACGATCCCTTTTGGCACGTTGGCGAGCAGGACCTGACTGCACACGTCGATTTCAGCGCGTTGCGTCGTGCAGGGGAAGAGGCAGGGCTCACCTTCGCCGGGCAGACGAATCAGGGCGCGTTCCTGGCCAGTCTCGAGATGGGCGACCTGCTCGTGGCGCTCGGGAAGGACCCAGAGACGACGCTGCCCGAGTATCTGGCGGCACAGGCGGCGACCCTGCGCCTGATCGACCCGGGCGGGATGGGCCGCTTCGGCGTGCTGGTTATGGCCCGCGACGCGCCAATTTCCCCGCCGCTCAGAGGCTTCAGGGTGCAACCGCCGCCGTTCTAGAGGGATGGAGGGATTCGCGGTGTATTTGTTCTTGAGCGGGGCGGAGATGCAGCCGGAGCGGGTGCGAGATACCTGGCCCGAGGCACGGTTCGTGGCGCGGGGGCGCCTGCAGCCGCGACCGCTTGGTGCCGTCGCGCCGCCGGCCGGTGCCCACTTTGAGACCTGGGGCATTGTTATCGAGACACCCGCGGGGACAGTTGCGGGCGACTCACGCGGTGCGATCACCGACGATGGCCGCGTCATCACGGTAGGCGTACCGCCTGCGGATGACGCCGACCCCGCGGCGGTGCTCGCTGCGGCGCGGTATTGGGAGTTACCGCCCCCCTACGTACGCCGTCTGGCAATCGCCGCCAATGCCCCCGTCGAAGAGTACGTTTACTAGCACACCGGAACCAAGCCGCAGTCCAGCGCGTTATGTCGATACGGCTGCGTCGCA
>JAICRA010000327.1 GCA_025937615.1 Thermomicrobiales bacterium
ACCGGCGGGTGGCTTCACATCTGCCACGTGTCGACCGGGATTGGAGTCGACTTGATCGCCGCGGCAAAGCAACGGGGAACCTGGGTGACTGCTGAAGTCATGCCGCATCACTTGACGATGACAGACGAGTGGGTTGCGGGATGCCGGCAGTTCGTCAACGTCGAAGGGCCAGCGGGCCGGCCAGCTATGGTTCCGGAACCGGATGCAAAGGTTAATCCGCCGCTGCGGACGCACGGCGACACTCTCCGTTTGTTGAAAGGGCTCAAGCAGGGAACCGTCGATATCGTGGCTACCGATCATGCGCCGCACAGCCGACCGGAAAAGCACGGGCGTTCGTTTTCGAGCGCTGCTTTCGGTCTGATCGGGAGCGAGGTCGCGCTTCCGCTCATGCTCGCGCTGGTTCGGGCCGGCGAATTGACGCTCATTGACGTCATCAGCTATCTGAGCGCGGTCCCCGCGCGGCTCTGGCGGCTGGGCACTGGGACGCTGAAACCAGGTGCACCAGCCGACATTGTGGTCTTCGATCCTGGCGAAATCTGGTGCTTAGAGCCGGAGCGGCTCGCCTCGCGTGCCGCCAACACGCCACTCATCGGGATGGAGCTTCGAGGTCGCGCGAAAATGACCTTCGTTGGTGGAGACGAGCGGCACTATGCCCGGTAAAACTGTATCGGCGGTCCCAGCGCTAACCGCCACCAGGCGTGAAAGGTATGCGCCGCCGGCAGATGCCGCCTTGGCTCTTGCAGATGGTCGGGTATTTCGTGGCAGGGGCTTCGGCGCAGCAATAGACGCGCAGGGTGAAGTGGTCTTCACCACGACAATGGTCGGCTATCAAGAGGTGACCACGGATCCATCATTCCGCGGCCAGATCGTCTGCATGACGTATCCCCTAATCGGGAACTACGGTATCCACCCAGAGGCGAACGAATCTCGACAACCGTGGATTGCGGGACTTGTCGTCCGCGAGCACTCTGAGTCGCCCAGCCACAGCGGTTCCACCGGAACCATTCATGAATACCTTGAGCGTCATGGCATACCGGGGATTACGGGTGTTGATACCCGCTCGTTGACGCTGCACATTCGCGAGGTAGGCGACACCCGCGGAGTCATCGTGAGACACGCTGCGCAGACCTCCGATGCGGATCTCGTTGCGCGGGCGCGACAATCTCCCCTCCCTGGTGAGTACGACGTCGTTGGTGAGGTCACTTCGCCCTTCCCCGAGGCTATTGACGGCACCGGTCCGCACATCGTCGTCCTCGATTGCGGCGTGAAGCGGAACATCGTTCGATCGCTAGTCCATCGCGGTGCCCGAGTGACGATCGTTCCGTTCGGCACGTCACTTGATGAGCTCATGCAACTTCAACCTGATGGGGTAGTGGTATCGCCTGGCCCTGGTGATCCGGCAAATCTCGACGCTGGATTGTCGATTGTCGCCGGCGTTGTGCGCGAGCAAATTCCCTACTTCGGCATCTGTTTGGGCCACCAATTGTTGGCACGGTCGATCGGCGCCGAGACAAGAAAATTGAAGTTCGGGCATCGAGGTGGGAATCACTCCGTACTAGACGTGAGAACGGGGCGAGTAACGATTACCTCCCAGAATCACGGATTCGAGGTTGATCCGGCAAGCGTTCCATCAGGGTCCGGATGGGAGGTACGCCTCGTCAATCTCAACGACGGCTCTATCGAGGGACTCGCACACCGAGAGCTACCGGTGTTGACTGTTCAGTTTCACCCGGAGTCGTCTCCAGGACCGCTCGACAACGACCATCTCTTCGACACCTTCTTCGAGATGGTCCGGCTCGCCATCGGCCAACCCGTCGCATGACAGTAGCGGCAACGCCGACCATCGGCAGTGTTCTCGTGCTCGGTTCGGGACCGATCGTTATTGGCCAGGCCGCCGAATTCGACTACGCCGGAACCCAGGCATGCCGCGCTCTGCGCGAAGAGGGCGTGCGCACCATCCTCGTCAACTCGAACCCCGCGACGATCATGACCGACGAGGGCGTCGCCGATGCGATCTACATTGAGCCGCTCACGCCCGAGGTTGTAAAGCGGGTCATCCAACGCGAGCGGCCAGATGGGCTGCTCCCAACGCTGGGAGGCCAGACCGGGCTGAACCTCGCGGTTGCGGTTGCCGAGCGAGGGACACTCGACCGCTACGGTGTTCGATTGCTTGGAACCCCACTGTCGGC
>JAICRA010000277.1 GCA_025937615.1 Thermomicrobiales bacterium
GCGAGGGCGGCATCACGAACGGCGCGGCGTTCGACACCGGTCACCCCGGCCGGAACGCAGATCATGACCTCAGGCCGCACGAGCGAGAAGCGGCCGCAGCTCTTGTTGATGAAGTAGCGCAGCATTTCCTGCGTGACGACGTAGTCGGCGATCACTCCGTCGCGCATCGGGCGCACGACTTCGATCGTCTCACGCGGCTCGCGGCCAAGCATATTGCGCGCTTCCAGCCCGACCGCTTTCACTTTGCCGTCTTTCGCAGAGATCGCCACGACCGACGGCTCGTTGATGACGATGCCACGGCCACGGAGAAAGACGAGGACGTTGGCCGTCCCGAGATCGATGCCGATCTGTTTGGGCACGCAGTTGCGCTCCGGACGCTGCGGAGAAAAATCCGGGTATCACGGCCTCATCTGAGACCGTACCCGGTGGGCCAGATGGCGCGATAGTACCATCCGCCCGTCCTAACGGACAGGATCCGAAGTCTGCCGAACTCACGAGTACCCTGAACACACTGAGAGTATCTGTGTTGCGCTGCGGGAGCCCGGCGTGAACCTAGTCCTGGTTAGAAAATACCGCTCTTCATTCACTCGGCCGCCGGTGAAAGTGCACCTGGCGGCAGTTCGGCGCCTCACCCCGCTCCATGGCGAGCACGGCCCGGCTCCACACGCGGTCGATCAGATCCTGACTCAGATCGTCCGCAAGTGCATGAACCTCGCGTCGATTGCCTCGGACGAAGTGAATGTGATGGGAGCGATACTGCGATTCCGAGTTCCCGGCTACGAGAACCATCTCGACCACATAGGCAACACCCATATGGTCGCAGCGCAGTACCTCGATATCCCGAAATAGAGAACGCCAGGGCTCCCGCCCCTCTCCGCCATGTACGAAACATTCATTCCGGCGCGCTTGGGAAATCATCACTTCATCGCCACCAGCAGCAACATCCCTGGTGAGCCCGCTGAGCATCCCCTACTCGCTCCAGACCCAGCCCACGTCCTTGACGCGATGTACCGGCACCCAGCGGTTGTCACGCCACGCCAACCACGTCGAGCTATGCCGCTTAGGCCGCACGGGGCGAAAGTCGGCTGGGAGCGGTTGGCCAACCTGGGTCAGCTCCTCGCGCTGTAATCTCGAGGTCAGCTGCTCGACCCGGTCCTGGACCCCTTCCACAATCGCATGAGCAGCCTCTCCCACCCGTTCCGCGGCATCTGAAACGTGCTCGATCAACCGATCAGCAATGGACCCGGTGCTCTCATCGTCGGCACTCCTATCCGCGGTCATGCTGAACTCCTCTATCTCAATGGCGCAGCCCAGCCTCGGGCCGCACTTCATGGGTAACCGGTTAGCCGTACGCCGAGTGCCAGCAGCTCCTCGATGCAAAATGGCTTAGCGAGGAAGTCGGCGTGGTCCGGGATCGGCGGTTTTCGTCGGGCGAGTCCAGTCGCTGGCGCTCCTGGGAACAACCGGCAGAGCTGGGTTTCGATGCGCACCGTGCGCTAGCTCGAGTCCGATCCCTTCGCCTGCGTGTCCTGGGCCATCGCCGCCGTGGCGTCGATCTCCTGGTCGATGCGGTCGAGGTGGTTCTCGATCTCGGTCGGCGCGATGGTGCCGAGTCGCAGGCGGAGTCGCAGGGATCCAACGTGGAGTTTCATCGCGGTCAGGCGATCCAAGACGCGGTGAGCAAGCGCAGCAGCGCTACTGCATGAGACAGGCTGTTCCACCACTGACACCCCTGATCCTGTATCGCGCGGCTTCCCATGCCGTCATCCGGCATTCTAGTGGGGGCATGCTCTGGCCGCCAGATGGTCAGAAACGACGGTGCGCGACATCGACGCTTGAGACTCAGCATGCGCCGGGTTGCTTGTACCATAGGGACCTGCGAACACGTCACAAGGCGAGAGGGACGACGTGGACTCATCAGCCAGGCTCAGTCAGGAGAGTGACGAGGGGTCCAGACCGCCCGAGCGTAAAGGTTCCTCACGTCAGCGCACGGAACCGAACAACGTTCCTCGAGGTTCACCCGGGCGACCACCTCAGGACCATCGACGAAAGCACGCCAATGAGCAACGCTACGCAGCCTGGGGAGACGGGATCGAGCGCGCGTGGTGTGCCCGCGCCCTGCAATTTCTTCCCGAATCCTTTCCTGTCGCGTCCCACCCTGGCGCTGCCACCATTCCCGCCACAGTTGTGGCGCGGCGCCTTGATCGTTTCTTACTTTGCACCTTCAGTCACCACGGGCCGCATCTCTGGCCCGACGGCGAGTTCGTCGACGAGGAACCAGGCATGCTCGCAACATCCGGCGAGACCGGGGAGGATCCAGGCCGCACTCAACTCCAATAGACGTACATGGGATGGTCGAACACAAACGCTGACGGTCCGGGGAGGGAAGGGGGAGCCGGACCGTCAGTCGGGGGGCTAGCCGGGTTGTTGGGACCCAAACTAGCACGTTTATTCTATTCCAGGTAGTCACCGATTTCAAGGCGAGATGCGCCAGGTACGCTCCTAGTTCAGTATCCACGCCCGGTCACTAAGATCGGGAGATGCAGTCGCGACGATCCAGTGCCGGAGCCCGTCTGCGTGCTCCTCGAAATCGGCCGCGCGGCCGACTAGCCACTCCTGGGTGCGAGCGTCATCCGGTATGGCGCGGGCAGCCCTGCCAAGCGTATTGCTCGCCTTAGCCAGTTCGTTCAGAGTCCTCGACCAGTCCTGACGGGCACTCGCAGCAACGCTTGCCGCGTTGAATCCATCGACCTTGTAGACCGCGTCGGGAAGGGTCGGATCGGCGGCGATGAGGCGCAGCCGCCGTGCGGCTTCCCATTCCCATGCGGCGCAGTGGGCAACGACTTCGCGCACTGACCA
>JAICRA010000195.1 GCA_025937615.1 Thermomicrobiales bacterium
ATGGGTGTAGCCCAGTCCTTCCACCGTCTGCGCGTAGTCGCGAATAGCGACCGGATCGTTGCCGAACTCTATCTGCGGAAAGGTCACTCCGATACGCACGCTGACTCCTGTCTCCCCAACTCGACCACTTCGGGTCGCATTGTCCACCAGGTGTGGCCATCACTGAAAGTTGTGCATCAAGGAGATGAAGGCATCAGTCAATGACGATGGCCACAGTCTCGTTGTGGTCGTTGGCTCCGTCCAGTTCGTCACGTGCTGTCGACCGCCTCATCGAGCACCCAGAAGTCGGCAAGCGGACCCGCGTTGCTATTGCCGCCGAAGAGATAGATATCACCGTCGAGGTATGCGGCGTCGTGACTGGCGCGCGGCTCCGGCACAACACCTCCCTGCGCTTGCTCGACCCAGGCCGGGGCTCCACCAGTGAGATCGAGCGCCCAGAGATCGGCGGTGTAACCGGCACCTGTGAGTCCATCGACCAGCCGGATCAGACCGGTTGCATCGTCGCGAACCAGCGCCGGGTTTGACCGGGCAGCGGGGCTCGTCAAGGGCGTGAGATCGGTCCAGGTTTGGTTCACAGGGTCAAACGCCCACAAATCGCCCTGGGGGCAGGGACCGAACCCGGAGGAGCAGCCGCCATAGAGGAGCATCCGTTGCTGTCCGGCGTCCCAGACCGCTTCGTGGAGGCAGCGCTTTAACGGTCTAGCCTCAGGTGCGGGCGAGACGTTCGTCCAGATTCCGCTCTCCGGGTCAAGCGACCAGGTGTCGTCGAAGCGACCCTCGAACGTGAACCCATGTGAGATGAGCAGGTTGCCCTCGCCGTCGAGCACAGCAGAGGTGCCGTAGCGCGGCGATGGCCGATCATCGCTGGTGGGAATTTCCGACCAGGAACGGGCATCGAGATCAAAGCGCCACGTGTCATTGAAAAAGGTGTCGCCGTCCGCTTGACCTCCGAAGAGGTAGAGCGCGCGATTTTGGATGTCGACAGCGACGGCGTGTCCGAAGCGCGGCGGTGGAGCATGGCCTTCTAGTAACACCCAGGAATTGTTCCCGACGGAATAGATCCATGTGTCGCCAAGTGGCGCGCCCGCCGCATCGCGACCGCCGAAGAGGAGCAGGCTTCGGGTAGCCGGGTCGGCGGAGAGCGAGTGGTCCCATCGCGCGTCCGGGCCCGGGACGTCGATGACGGTCCAGGCGCTCGCCGGCACTTGCGCGGCCGCCGGTTGCGACGGCCTATGTGGAATGAGTAGGCCGGCAACGAGCAGCGAGAGCACGACAGCGGTGCGAACCGCGACGATCGAGTGCACGTTCACGGAGTCCCTCCACGTAGCACGCAGGCCGGCACGCGCTGGCCATCATCACATCAGTCCTGAATGGTTGGTTGCGTCGGTACGGCGAAGCGTTACACCAGCGAGGTAATCGTGGAGATCAGCCCTCCTCTCCTGTCCAGAGCAGTCGAACCGCTTCTCATGGCTGATTTGTCCACATGGCACCGCTCTTGCAAATGCGGCTACGAGAGCCGGTGGCGCGATGGACATCGCTTCTCTGGAGCGTGAGTGCGTAGAGCAAGGTAGCCATCAACGGACGGTTGCATTATCGCGTTTTGGAAGGGGGGTTCTGATGAGCTCGAGCCGCATGTTCTCCATCGCAGGGCGATTCGCAATCGCTACGCTGTTGTGGGCAAGCGTGGCCGTACCAGCTGCGCTCACGGCGACCGCTCAGGACAGTACTCCCATGGCGGCCCCAGAAGCCGCCACGCCGATGGCGGCCGCGCAGGGCGCGACCCCGATGGCGGCCGCTCAGCAGGCCACGCCAATGGCAACGCCGGCAGCCGCGCTTGATGTGCCGTTGATCGACGCGAACGGTGATGCCGTCGGTCTGGCGACGTTCACTGAAAATGCCAACGGAGTCACCGTGCGCCTCCTCATCGAGGGACTCAGCCCGGGTGAGCACGGCTGGCATCTCCACGAGTTCGGCGTTTGTGACCCGGGTGGCGCCGAGCCGTTCAGCTCGGCAGGAGAGCACTGGAACCCGACGGCCCAACCACACGGCGGTCCCGACGCCACAGAGCATCATGTCGGAGACTTCGGCAACCTCGTGGCCTCGGCGGACGGCTTGGCCGAGACCGAGATCACCACGACTGATTTCACCTTTGAAGCCGGCCCAACCTCCGTCTTCGACGAAGATGGCACCTCGATTGTCGTCCATGAAGGGCGGGACGACCTGACCACCCAGCCATCCGGCAACAGTGACCCTCGCTATGCCTGTGGCGTCGTTGCCGAGCCGACGATCGACATGGCGGCGATGCAGGCCGCGACGCCAATGGCCACACCGCTGGCGATGGTCACTCCGATGACGATGGCGACCCCGATGACTATCGCTACGCCAGAAGGAATGGCCACCCCGAGGTCGATGGCTACGGCGGAGGATACGGCCGCCTCTCCGACGCCCTAGCCCCGATCGGCGGACGCTTCGTCCGCGAGCGAGGAATCTCGGCACCACCGCACCTGAGTGTGGGGCACTCGAGATTCCTCGTTTTTTTGCGCTGCAACAAGGTCTCTCCTGTCAGATCCCACCACCGGTGACGTTTCGTTTACCGTGTGCGCCAACGAACCGCGCTGGACGGCAGGAGCGGACCGATCATGCCCACGCTGACGTGTGACATCTCTGAATCACTGATGCGCGCCCTGCAGACCCGCAGCCGGCAAACCGGTGAACCGGTGGCGCACATCGTCATGTCCTCCCTCGCCGACACCCTGGAGATCGACCATTCGACGTTGTTTCAGGTCTCCACCTCGACCGCGTTGGTGGAAGGCGTCTACGGTGGTGTGGTCACGGTAGGCGAGCTGAAGCAACACGGCTCCTTCGGTCTGGGCACGTTTGACGGTCTGGACGGAGAGATGCTGGCGCTCGACGGACGCTTCTACCAGGTGCTCGGCGACGGCACCGTGCGCCAAGCCTGTGACGACGCCAGGGCGCCGTTTGCCGTCGTCACGGAGTTCCGTGCGGAGCGCCAGTTCACGATCGACCGCGCGGAGTCGTTCGACGATCTCACCGCCCAACTCGACCGCAGGCGGGATACCGGAAATCTCTTCTTCGCCGTGCGTATCGACGGGCGTTTCTCCCACGTAAGGACGCGCGCCCTCTGCAAGACGGCGCGCGGGGTGCCCCTGGTCGATGCGACCGCGCATCAGCCGGAGTTCGCGGTCACCGATGTCACGGGCACCGCCGTCGGGTTCTGGACGCCGCTCTATGCGCGGACCATCAACGTCGCCGGATGGCACTTCCACTTCGTGACCGACGATCGTACCGGCGGCGGGCACCTCCTGGACTGCCAGGGAGTGAATCTCCGGGTGCAGATGCAGGATCTCGCCGACGTCCGCATCGCGATGCCGGAGACGGCCGCCTTCCTGCAAGCCGACCTCAGCCAGGACCCCAGTCAGGAGCTCGATCTTGCTGAGCGGGGCGGCCAGCACGACAGGCAGTGATCGTTCTCCGCCAGGACTGAAGGTGGGGGAGCGCGTCGCGTCCATGATTCCTTCCTACCAGCGGATCTGCGTCTGTGCCGGCCGCTCGTGGAAGTCGCGACGTGCCGCGAGCGGCCACTCACGCCATTCCTCGGTCAGCTCCACCAGACGGCTGACCGCCGTTTCGAAGATGATCTCCCCCTTCTCGGCTGTCGCCGGGCGGGCATCGCCATGCACGCCGAGGTCGGTCCAGCGTGACCAGTAGTCGTTGAATCGAACATAGGGGGTCGTGCTATCGGAGGAGAGGTAGTTGCCCATCACGTCGTCGTCCGCGCCGGCAAGCTCCATCTGCACCCGCTCCGGCGCGAGGTGGAGATAGAGCGAGGTCTCGAACTCGTCGGCGTGGGCGA
>JAICRA010000024.1 GCA_025937615.1 Thermomicrobiales bacterium
GAAGTGACTCTCGGCACTGGCGACCGCATCCTTGATGCGCGACGTCATCTCGTCCAGCTTGCCGCTTTCCGAATCGCTCATCGGTCTGTCCTCCCGTGCGATGCGCAAGAATGACGCAATATGACCAAGTGGGCGTTCACGATAAGTGTACGGCCCATGCGCACGATTGGACCTCGCCACCGCTTTCGTGAGAACTAGCTCCCACCCATCCGTGAGGCAACCGGCACGACATCTTCGTTATAGAGACGCTGGTGCAAGTGAACCGGCTCAGTCTGCTTGCGCAGCCGCAGGTTGAGGAGCTCCACTCCCACCGAGAAGGCCATGGCGAAGTAGATGTACCCCTTCGGAATATGCTGCCCCAACCCTTCGGCGACGAGCACCATTCCGATCAGGAGGAGGAAACTCAACGCCAGGATCTTCACGGTCGGATGGTGATTCACGAAATCCGCTAGCGGCTTGGCGGCAACGAGCATGATGCCGATCGAGATCATGACCGCGACGACCGCGATCGCGATGTTGGTCGTCAGGCCTATCGCGGTGATCACTGAGTCGAGCGAAAAGACAATATCCAGCAGCACGATCTGAATGATCACACTCGAGAACGAAACCGTTCGGCCGGCCGCGTCTCGCTCATGTTCTTCCCCTTCCAGCTTGGCGTGAATCTCGGTCGTCGACTTGTAGATGAGGAAGAGCCCCCCGCCGAGCAGGATCAGATCCCGACCCGTAAACGGGTGTCCGGCGATGGCGAAAAGCGGCTGGGTCAGCCCCAGCAGCCAGCCGAGCGAGAAAAGCAATCCGATGCGCATCAGCATCGCCAGCAGCAATCCCGTCGTGCGCGCGCGTTGCCGCTGATCGACCGGCAGCCGGTCGGAGAGAATCGAGATGAAGATGATGTTGTCGATCCCGAGGACGATCTCGAGCGCGGTCAGGGTCAGCAGCGCCGTCCAAATCGCGGGATCACTCAACCATTCCACGCCTCGAACCTCCCTCTCCCATCCCCACCCAATCTGGACGCCATGACAACGCATCCGCAGCGGATGTGTCAACCGCGGCGAAAGAGCCGCCTGACGCGAACATCTCGGATCCCGTTATGTGGCACCTTTTCATGGCCACGGCGTGCCGTTGCCACGCATAAAAGGCGTCTGAAGAGGCGGCTCCCGCACCGCCCGAACGTAGCCACCCGGTCGTGGCGGGTCTCGGTCATCGGCCAACGACTCAGTTATGCCACGTTCGGGTCCAACCGTCCCTCTTCCTCGAACGGACAAAGCTCGATCCGGTGCTCTCTGAGCAGCACCGAGGCGAAGGGATCGCCCCGATCCATCCTTCCCATCCAGTCAGCGCGCCGGAAATAAGCAAGCTCAATGCGACCTGCGCCCGAAATGGGAACCAGCGCGACCCGACAACGGTCGAAGATTCCATCGAGCTCTTCGACTCCGAGATTGCCGAGGACCACGACATAGACTGGATCCGACTGAGAACTCAGGTCACCGCTGACCCAGGCGCCATCGATGCCCGACACCCCTTCAACCGCGCCGTGTAGCGCCTCCTCAAGGGGCAGCGCGCGCACGGTCAGTGCCGTAAGCGGCTCGAGAAGCGGCCACGTGGGATTGGGGTGATAGCGGCGGGCGCTGCCGACACGCTCGTCGCGCAAGAGACCGAGTCTGGTCAACTTGTAGCACTCGTGCTGCAGGCTACTCACCGGTAGCCCCAAACGGCGCGAGAGATCGGTCAGTGAAAATCCCAGGTGCGGTCGCGGTAAGACCAGGCTGAGTACAGCCGCGCGCACTCGTGAGGAAAAGAGCTCCGCGAGCGGGTCCGGCACGACCTTCACATCCTGGCGCCACAGTTCGCTTTGACCTTTCAGTAATGCCGCATCGTACCAAAGAGGCGCCGCCTCAGATGCTCGTCCAGAGAGACTGTCGGTTGCGAACCTCGTGTGTCATTGCCCCAGACCGGCTGAGGTGACCCAGATAGGCGAAGACCGTCGGTTGCAACAAGTAGAACGACGGCGCGTCAACCACAGGAGCATCGAACCGCCGCAAGATCCCTTCCAGAATGGCTTCGGCGGTTCGCGGCGTTTCCGTCAGCTCCAGGATCGCCTCCGCAACGCGCTGAGCAAGCGCCGCATTGCTGTCGACTGCCGCCGCGAGCCGCCCGCCCTCGAGCACCGGGCCATGGCCGGCGACGGCCACCCGGTGGGGTATGCCGCGGGCCCGTTCGAGCGCGGCCAGGTGATCGGTCAACGAGAAGAGATAGGGGATGCGGTACTTGTCGAGGACGTTCTCCGGCAGGACGACGTCCGCGCAGAAGAAGACGTCACCGGTGAGGTAACCAAGCTGTCCCGGCGAGTGGCCGAAGAGCGGGACGGCTTCGAGGCGGATCCCGGCGATCTCGTGAGGGCCTGGTTCGACAATCACATTGACCGGGCTGGGATCGGCGAGCAGGAAGTTCCCTCGTAGTGTGTCGAGCGGATCGGCGCCACCGAAGAGTGACGCCGGTTGCAGCAAGGGGTAGCGGAGGAACGCCTCGTCGAACCTTGGCGCATGGACGTTTGCCCCGGTCCGCTTCACGATCGTGGCGTTGCCGCCGAAGTGGTCGGCGTGGGCGTGCGTCGTAAGCACCGCCACGATTTCGCCACCCAGTTCCTCGCGTACGACCTTGATCGCCTTCTTCGCACTCGACTCGTTGAGCCCGGTATCGACGAGCACGATCTGCTCGTCGTCATTGACAAGTACCCCGATGTTGACGCCGCCCGGTATCACCCAGGCGCGATCGGCAACCGGTAACAGGATTCCCAATCGATTTCCCCCTCGCTGGCCCCGGATTGCCGAGCGGCGGCCACTATACTGGCGCTCCGGGAGGGAACGTTGTGGATCGCCAGTCGATCGCCGCGCTGCGACACGTCGTCGAAGTTGGGCAGTTCGACCGCCCCGGGATCGAGCGGCTCTTTGCCGTCGCCGATCGCATGCGAGACCTGCCGCGAGCGGCGACCCCGCTTGCCGGCTTCACGCTGGCAACCATCTTCTACGAGCCGTCGACGCGTACCCGCCTCTCCTTCGAGACGGCGATGCTCAAGCTTGGCGGCAACGTCATCTCTACCGAGAACGCGCGCGAGTTTTCGTCGGCTATCAAGGGCGAGTCGGTCGAAGACACCGTGCGCATCGTCGGCGGCTACGCTGACGCCATCGTCATTCGCCATTATGAGCAGGGGTCGGCTCACCGCGCGGCCTCGGTCGCCGCCATCCCGATCCTCAACGCCGGCGATGGACCCGGAGAGCACCCATCACAGGCGCTTCTCGATCTCTACACCATCGGACACGAGCTGGGGCGCATCGACGGGCTGCGCGTTGCCCTGGTCGGCGATCTGCGCTACGGGCGGACGGCACGGTCACTCGCTCGTCTCTTTCGCCTCACCAGAGGCACCGAGCTCATCTTCGTC
The DNA here is from genome assembly GCA_025937615.1 of Thermomicrobiales bacterium. The sequence continues at coordinate 3,440 of JAICRA010000024.1, forward strand.
TCGCCGACCGCTGTCCCGATGGGGGAGGACGTGCGCGCCGAGCTCGATGGTTCCGGCATCCCTTACCGCGACGAACCCGACATCGATGCCGTGCTGCCGCACGTCGACGTCGTCTATCAAACCCGGGTGCAGAAGGAACGGTTCACCACACCGGAAGAGTACGAGATGGCGCGCGGACAGTATGTGATCGACGGTGATGCCATGCGGCGCCTCAGCCCGGACGCCATCCTGCTTCATCCCCTGCCGCGCGTCGACGAGATTGCGACCGAGGTCGACACAGATCCTCGCGCCGCCTATTTTCGACAGGCGCACAACGGCGTCTTTATTCGTATGGCGCTCCTGGATCACGTACTGGCAGATTCCTCGCGGACTTCACGGCCATAAACCGCAATCGCCGATAGTCGGCAACCCAGCGCCCCTCCTGCTCCAGCCGCGGCCGGGTCAGTTCGTTCACTCGCTCCTGGACTCGCATTCGACGGTCGGGTGGCAGGGGCGCCAGCAGGTCACCACCGAACATGCGGAGCCAGTCAGCGATGCCGTTTGGACAGTCATCCAATGGGGTCGGCCGATCGAATAACTGCATGAGCCGCACTTCGAAGCCGACCCGCTCCAGGAGTGAGGCATATTCTCCGATGGTCGGGAAGTACCACGGATTGCGGACCCGCTCCCGAGGAATCCCCTCCTCGGCCAGCGCTTGATACGTTGCCGCGACGATGGTCGCGATATTCCCGCTGCCACCCATCTCGGCCACGAACCGCCCACCCGGCTTGAGCGCTCGTGCGACAGAGGCGGCGACCGCCTCGGGTGGAGACATCCAGTGCAGCGCGGCATTGGAGAAGACGGCATTCACCGGGACCTCAACCGTGAAGTCTTCGCCTTTGCCGATCTCGAACCGAAGCTCCGGGTAAAGCTCCCTGGCCCTAGCAATCATCGCTTCGGAAGCGTCGATCCCCACGACCTCGGCACCGGCGGCTGCTATCTGCGCAGTCAGCGCCCCGGTGCCACAGCCGAGGTCGATGATCCGCTCGCCTGGCTGGGGCGCCAGGAGTTCGACGACGCCGGCCCCCAGCCGGGTGATAATGCCGAACGACTCGTCGTAGAGCGTGGAGTCCCAGCGCGTCTCGGACCCTGCGACACCCCCTATCGACGCGTCACCCTGGCCCGCACCGCTCATCTCTCCGCCAGGCACCGGCTGGTTACCCCTTTGACCCATCGCTCATCACCAGAAGCGGCAGTCAATTGGGACCCAAGTCATCACGATGATGTCGATAGGGTTTTTCAAGGGTGAGATCGCGGGTTTGATGGGGATCGGTCACGTGTTAACCCTTTACCGTTAGGTGCCGCGGTCATCGCCGCGGCTCCAGAGCGGAGTCGTACCGGAGTCTCTGGGCGCGAAAGCTATCAGCGGCCTCGTCCGCGCAAACTCTCGGTCGAGGATCGGGATACCAGCCGATGGCAAGCAGAAGCTGGCCGAAGTCTTCGGAGTCTCTGATGAGACCATTCGTGCTGTCCTGCGGGAGCGGCGCCCTGATCAATCGATAGTGGGCGCAGAGACCGCAAGGGAGAGAGACTGAACTGATGCCTCGCGCTGGAGCCCATAGAATTACGGGTCTTCTGGGTTGTAACGGTTTTAAGGCTACGATCCTTGAATACTCGATAACCGGTCAATCACGAGACGTTCCCAGGCGCCTGCAAGGACGACGCGCTGGTTCTACCACATGACATCCCCACCATTCGGTGAGATGCTCTGACCCGTGCAATACGTCGCTTCATCCGACGCGAGGTAGACGTAAGCCCAGGCAATTTCGATTGGTTGGCCGAGGCGACGCATTGGCAGAGACTCGATCTTCCAGCGCTTCCAGTCTTCGTCGTCGTTGGAGCGCCACATCGGCGTGTCAGTCGGTCCCGGGCAGACGGCATTGACAGTGATGCCACTGAGGGCCACTTCCTGCGCGACGGAGACGGTGAGCGCTACAACGCCCGCTTTCGTGGCACAGTACGAAGCATTGCCCGGCGAAGGTTTATGGGCAAGCTGAGAGGCGGTGTTGATGATGCGACCAGAGCCGCGGTCCAACATGTGCGGCAGCACATGTTTCATACCGAAGAAGACGCCGCGGAGGTTGACAGCGACCACCTCGTTCCACTCATCGACGGTCTCGGTCTGGAGTGACCCCTTGTGACCGCTGATGCCAGCATTGTTTACGAGAATGTCGAGACGACCGAACTGAGCAATCGCCTCGTCGACCGCCGACTTCACCTGATCTTCGTCTCGGACGTCGACGCTGATGGATAGCACATCGCGGCCCGTCGCAGCGATCTCGGTGATTACCTCCGCGCCGTCCGCTGCTCCCCCATGGTCACCAACAGCGACGTCCGCGCCCTCGCTGGCGAAGAGTTGGCAGACCTCCCTCCCGATCCCAGTATGCCCACCGATGACGAGTGCCTTCTTGTTCACAAGTCGATTCATTCCGCCCTTTCGTCCAACCAACGCCTATGGCGACATGAACGAGCCGCCAGTGACAAAGACTGTCTCACCGGTGACGTACTCGCTCAGGTCGCTCGCCAGATAGAGCACTGCGCGGGCGACGTCTTCTGGCCTCCCGATGCGCCCCCACGGCGTGGCTTCGCCCGCGGCGGCGATCTCCTCCTCGGTCATACCGTACCGCGGCTGCGCCGTGTCAGTGATCCCGGGGGCGACCGCGTTGACGGCGATGTGGTACGGGCCAAGCTCCCTGGCAATTGACTTCGTCAAGGCAATCACTCCCGCCTTGCTGGCGCTGTAATGGCTCCCTCGCGGCGTCGGCTCAAGCCCGGAGATCGAGGCGATATTAATGATGCGCCCGGATCGACGTGGAATCATCATTCGCGCTGCTTCTTGGGAGCAGAAGAATGTCCCTTTCAAATTGACGTCGTGGACCTGATCCCACGTAGCTTCGTCCAATTCGATAACCGTCGCCCGGGGAAAGATGCCGGCGTTGTTGACCAGGATGTCGAGCACGCCAAACGCGTCGGCGAGTTGCGTGAACATAGCGCGAATCTGCGCGACATCACCAATGTCCGCTTTGAGCGCGATGGCTGCCGTACCGAGGCGCTCGAGATCGTGAGGCGCCCGCGCCTGATCCGGATAGTTGATCGCTACCGTTGCTCCCTGCTGGGCAAGGATCTCGGCGATGGCCCAGCCAATGCCCTGGTTTCCCCCGGTGATGAGGGCCGTGCGACCCGCAAGATCAAGCACGTGATCCTCCGCAGCCCCGTAGTGCGTTCCTGATCTGGCGTCTCTGCCGCTTTACTGACGGCGCTGTTCGACAAGATTCGTCCCGGGACATTATCGCCACTCATGTCGGATCGCGTTGACTCGAGTTCGCGACCCTTGCTACCCTCGCTGCTATTCGTCCCTATGGCATCCGGACATAGACGAGACGCGAAGAGGGACCACTGTGCATTCGGGCCAGGCTGGTCAAGAGTCGAGCGCGGACGCTTTTACGCGCGAGGTCATCCGGAACAAACTGCTCGCCATCGCCAGCGAGATGGGAATCGTCCTGGCCAGAACGAGCATGAGTCCCATCGTGTACGAGGTGCTCGACTTCGCCTGTGGCATCACCGATGCCGACGCGCGGGTCATCGCTCAGGACAACGGTCTCTGCCTCTTCACTGGCACGTTCCGGCCGCAGGTCGAGTCGATCCTCGCCCGGCACCCCGTCGCAACCATGCGCCCCGGTGATGTCTTCATGACCAACGGTCCGTATGGCGGGGGAACGCACACGGCCGATGTCGCGCTCGTGATGCCCATCTTCGCCGGCGACGAGGTGATCGCCTTCGGCATCTCGGTGACCCATTGGACCGAGATTGGAGGCAAGGTCTTAGGATCCCTCTCTCCGGATTCAACCGAAATCTTCCAAGAAGGACTGCAGTTTCCACAGCTCCGGCTCTACAGCGGCGGTGAGCTGAATACGGAGCTGGTCGCGCTGATTCGGGAGAACGTGCGACTGCCCACGATGTCCATCGGCGACCTGAGTGCCGGCGTCGCCGCCGTGCGCATCGCTGCGGAGCGCCTCGGCGGCATCGTTGACCGCTATGGGCTTGCCTCGACGAAAGAGACCTTCACGGCCGTCCTGGCGCATGGGGAAAAGATCGCCTGCGAAGCTTTGCAGCGCATCCCACCCGGTGTCTATGAGGCAGACGACATCATCGACGGCGACGGCATTAGTGAAGATCCGATCCCTGTCCGAGTTCGTGTCACCGTCACCGCGGAGAAGCTCATCGCCGACTTCACAGGAACGGCTCCCCAGACTTATGGTCCGATCAATTGCGCCCGCGGCGCCCTCATGTCCGCCTGTAAGACGGTCTTCAAGGCGATTACCGCTCCGGACGCACCTTCGAACGAAGGCCTCTTCGCTCCGCTTGAAGTTATTGCTCCAGATGGCACGGTCTTCACGGCGATCCGGCCCGCTGCGACTGGCTGGTACTTCGAATCCTCGGCGTTCGCGACCGAGTTGATGTGGAAGGCCCTGGCTCCCGTGTTGCCCGAGCACCTCTCGGCCGGGTCATACGTCTCCCTTTGCGCTTACTACATCGGCGGCACGCGGCCGGACGGTTCGTACTGGGTGCAGGCCACGCCACAGGATGGAGGCTGGGGCGCGGGGGTCGATGTCGATGGCGAGAGCGCGTTGATCGCCACCACGGACGGCGACACCTACAACTACCCGGCGGAGGTCATCGAGCATGCGTTTCCCCTAGCCATGGAGCGCAACGCGCTTAATGTCGCAGCGGCCGGGGGTGCTGGCCGTCGCCGCGGGGGGTTCGGCACTATCCGCGAGTTCCGCGTCCTCAATTCGACCGGGGGGTTTCTGCTCGCCTCGCTCGGCCGGTCGGTGCAACGGCCATGGGCCGTTGACGGTGGCGAACAAGGAACAACAAACTACTTCGAAGTCATCCACGTGGACGGTAGGAGGACTTGCGGAGGGCGTGTGACCAACCTGCCACTTGCGGCAGGCGATCTCGTTCGCGTCGTCACCGGAAACGGCGGCGGCTGGGGTGATCCCCACGAACGCGAGCGGAGCCTGATCTTTGAAGATCTCCGCGATGGGTACATCACTCCCGACGTTGCTCATGATGTCTATGGCGTCGACGTCGATCTGAGCTCGAACCGGAAATCCATGTGAGCGACTCACCGCGGATCCGGGTGGCTGTGGACATCGGCGGGACCTTTACCGATGTGGTGCTCTTCGACGAGGCGTCCGGCACCGTTTGGGCGGCGAAGGTCTCGACGACACCGGCCAATTTCGCGGACGGTGTTCTCGCCGCCATCAACGCTGGGCGCATCGACCCGGCTGCTGTCGTCGCCTTCGTCCACGGGACGACTGTCGTCATCAACGCCATCACACAGCGCAGCGGCGTCAAGACCGCGCTCGTGACAACCGCCGGCTTCCGCGACGTACTGGAGATCGGGCGCGGCAATCGCCCTGATATGTACAACCTCAGGTTCCACAAGCCGAGACCATTCGTGCCCCGCCGCCTCCGCTTCGAGGTTCGTGAGCGCGTCAGCGCCGATGGCAGCGTCTGGACGCCGCTAATGACTGAAGACCTGGAGGCCGTTGTCGATTCCTGCCAGGCGGAGGGCGTGGAGGCCATCGCCGTCTGCTTCCTCCACGCCTACGCGCACCCCAAGCATGAAGAGGCCACGGCTGCGTTCCTGCGGGAGCGGCTGCCCGGCGTTCTCGTCACCGCCTCGTCGGAGATCACCCGGGAATGGCGCGAGTTCGAGCGCAGCAGCACAGCAGTCCTGAACGCCTATGTCCAGCCAATTCTGGATAGCTATCTCTCCGATCTGGAAAACCGACTCCGGGCGGAGGAGCTAACGTCGCCGGTCTTCGCCATGCTCTCGAACGGCGGAACTGCCACCTTTGCGGCCGCCCGCAAGACTCCCATTGCTCTGGTCGAATCGGGACCCGTTGCTGGCATCACCGGCGCTCTCCACATCGGCCGCGTCATCGACGATGCCAACATCATTGCCCTGGACATCGGCGGGACAACGGCGAAGTGCTCCTTAATCGAGAACGGCGAGGTAAAGATCACGACCGACTACCGATTGGAGGCGAATTCGCGCTCTTCTGGTTATCCGGTGAAAGTGCCGGTCGTCGACATCGTCGAGATCGGGGCCGGCGGCGGAAGCATCGCCTGGTTCGATGATGGCGGCGCCTTGCGCGTCGGACCTATCTCGGCCGGCGCTGATCCGGGACCGGCCTGCTACGGACGCGGCGGGAGCGAACCCACCATCACCGACGCTCTGTTGATCACCGGAATTCTCGATCCGGACTACTTCCTTGGCGGACGCCTCCTCGTCGACATCGAACTTGCCCGCGCGGCCTACAAACCGATCGCGCGACGGCTCGGGGTCTCTATCGTTGAGGCTGCGGCGGGCGTGATCCGCGTGGCGGAGGAGCAGACGATCGACGCTCTCAAGCTTGTCTCGGTCCGCCGCGGCTACGACCCGCGGGAGTTCACGCTGGTCGCCTTCGGTGGTGGAGGACCGACACACGCCTCTGCCTTGCTCGGTGAGCTCGGCGCCCGCCGCATCGTTGTCCCGCCGTTCCCCGGCGCCTTCAGCGCCTGGGGCATGCTGATGACCGAACCACGCGTCGACCTCGTGCAGACCAGTATCCTTCCCCTCGATACGATGGATCTCACAGAGTTGGAATGCTACTTTGCCGCGGCGGAAGCAGAGGCCGTCGCCGCACTGATCACTCAAGGGGTTTCCTCGGAATCGATCCCGGCTCCCCGCCGAAGTCTCGA